>CAZHPP010000217.1:0-6794 GCA_964534535.1 uncultured Victivallales bacterium
GGGCTCTTTGAGTCCTGCCGAGGGTCAAGGGGCGAGCAGCCCCTTGGGAATGGAATCAGTCATCACGCAGAACATCGCCCCGAGTTTTTTCATGCGCGGCAGAGACACATGGCGTTCCGGAGCGCCTCCGCGGTGCGCGAAGGCAGGCCAATGATATTTGATTCGTCGCCTTCCGTGCGTTCGATGATGAGCTCCGGATGTTCCTGGAGCGCGTAGGCTCCGGCCTTGTCGAGCACGTTCACAAGGGAGAAATAACGCTCCGCCGTTCCGGAATCAAAAGGCCGGAACGTCACGCGCGAACATTCGGCGAACTGAATCCGGATCCGGTTCGCGGGCGAGAGAATGCAGACGCCCGTCGTGACGGTGTGCGTTTTTCCGGAAAGGCGCAGAAGGATCGCCAGCGCGTCCGCGCGGTCCCGCGGCTTGCCGATGATCCCGTGTTCGAACTCGATGACGGTATCGGCGCCGAGCACGAGGGAATCCGGGAATTTTTTCGAGACGGAATCCGCCTTGAGAAAGGCGTTTTCGAGCGCGGCGGAATCGAAGCGGGAGCCGGCGGTTTCTGCGGCATTGGCGGGAAACGTTCCGAATTCGAATCCCCAGCGGGAAAGGAACATGCTGCGGCGGGGAGAGCCGGACGCAAGGATGAGCTTCATTTCAGGATCCGGATGATGGCCTTGTCGGTCCATCCGACGAAACTGTAGTTGACCTTGTAGTAGTCGACTCCCCAGCCGGCGAGCTTCTCGTCCTCGCCGAAGACCACGGGAGTGCATTCGTCGCGGGTGGCGCGGCCGTCGCTCCAGCGGGTGCGGGTGTAATACCACCAGTGGTCGGAAGTGGCATAGACCTGATCGGCGAGAGGGTCGCCCATGATTTTTCGGACTTCGTCCTTGGTCATGCCGGTCTTGAGTTTTTTGAGATTGTCGCGGTTCTGGTCGATGACGGGCCACATGGAGGGAGAATAGAGCGACTTGTCCCTGTCGAAAATGGCGCAGGAGGCGGTCAGCGCCAGGAAAACAGGCGCCGCGGTCAGGAGGATGAGTCTGGAAAAAAGTTTTTTCATCATGCCGGATATTATACACCGCGGGGCCGCTTTTGGCAAGCAGGGGCAAGAAAAAAAGTGATTTTTCGGGCTTTCGCTTGAAGTTTCGGCGAAGCGGGGGTATATTGATATGATTTTAAAACCGAAACCAATCACTTCAAACAGAATCGAATGGCAGCAACGTGTTCCGTACAATCATTTCAAAGATCAGACAGGTGTTTTCCCGCACGCCGGCCGTAAAAAGCAGTATTCCGGGCTCCCGCAGGGCGCCGCAGCAGGAAAAGCGCGGCAGAAACGCAAAGGATTATTCCTCAAGTTCTTCCGCTTCCCGTCCTTCCCGCAAGGAATTCAAGAAATCGCCCTCCTACCTCAAGCCGGGCCGGAAGCCGCAATCCCCGCAGCAGCCCCAGGCCCAGCCGAAGGAACGCAGGGTCCTCAATAAAAAAATTACGATTCCGCCGCCTCCGCCGATGCCGGAACTTCTCGACATTCCGCCGGAAGAGGGCAAGACCCGCTTCCAGGACCTCCCGCTTGCAAAGCAGGTGCTCGCCGGAACCCAGCAGGCCGGCTTCAAGTACTGCTCCGTGATCCAGCAGAAATGTCTGCCGTACGCCCTCGCGGGGCGCGACCTGGCCGCCAAGGCCCAGACCGGAACCGGCAAGACCGCCGCGTTCCTCTGCGCCTGCATGACGAAGCTTCTGGAACATCCCAAGGAGAACCGCCGTCCCCGCACCTGCCGCGTGCTGATCCTCGAACCCACGCGTGAACTCGCGCTCCAGATCGAAAAGGACGCCGAAGTCCTCGGCAAATATACGGGACTCTATTCCATCGCCATTTTCGGAGGCATGGACTACAAGGGCCAGCGCGATTCGCTCGGAATCGGCGTGGACATCCTCGCCGGGACCCCGGGCCGCATCATCGACTACTGCGGACAGGGCGCGCTCGACCTTTCCGAAACCGAGGTCCTCGTGATCGACGAGGCCGACCGGATGCTCGACATGGGGTTCATCCCCGACGTTCGCCGGATCGTGGCCAAGCTGCCGCCTCCGGGAAAGCGCCAGACCATGCTCTTCAGCGCCACGCTCGAACATGAAGTCCTGCGCCTGGTCGAACGCTGGCTCGTCGATCCCGTCAGCGTCGAAGCCGAACCCGAACACGTCGTCACCGACCTCATCGACCAGAAATTCTACGCGGTCACGGAAGCCCAGAAGATTCCGTTCCTGGTCTGGCTCATCCAGCATGAACCCGTCGAACGGATGCTGATCTTCGGAAACTGGAAGCATAAGAATGAAAAGGTCGCCGCCGAGCTTGCCTCCTACGGCGTGCCGTGCGAACAGCTTTCCGGCGACATTCCGCAGAACCGCAGAATCCAGATTCTCGAACGCTTCAAATCCGGCGACTGCAAGGTGCTTGTGGCCACCGACGTGGCCGCCCGCGGACTTCACGTCGACGGCATCTCCCATGTGGTGAACTTCGACGTTCCGGACCAGGCCGAGGACTATGTGCACCGCATCGGGCGCACCGGCCGCGCCGGACACAAGGGCACCTCGATCACGTTCGTCTGCGAAATCGGTGCCTACAACATGCCCGCCGTCGAAAAATATGCAGGAATCAAGGCCGTGACCGTCCAGCCCGATGAACAGTGCCTGATCGCGCCGGAACGCAAGTTCCCGCTCAAAAGCGTCCGTTCCGAATCGCACGGCGGGTTCCGCGGCGGTTCTTCCCGCGGGGGATTCCGCGGCGGATACCGCGGCGGACGCTCCGGCGGATACCTCGGCGGAAGACGCTGATATATTCCAGGGAAAATCCAGTCCGAGGGAGAGGTTCTCATCCATGAACAGTCCCGCATCCGGAATTCACATCGTGCTCGACAAGCTCCGCAGCGCCCACAACGTCGGAAACATCTTCCGGCTGGCCGACGCCGTCGGCGCAGCCGAGGTCGTCTGCTGCGGATACACCGCCGCGCCGCCGCACCCAAAGCTCGCAAAGACCGCCATGGGCGCGGAAAAGACCGTGCCGTTCCGGGTGTTCCAGGACGCCGCGTCCGCGCTCGCCGCGCTCAAAACCGAAGGCTGCCGCATCGTGGCGGTTGAAACGCTTCCCGATTCCGCCGACGCATGGAATTTCGATTATTCCGGAAAGACCGCTTTGGTCTTCGGGAACGAGGCGCTCGGCATTTCCGAATCCGCCCTTGCGCTCTGCGATTCGTGCGTTTCCCTGCCGATGTTCGGCGCAAAGGCATCCGTGAACGTGGGCAACTGCGCGGCCGTCGTGCTTTATGCCGCCGTCGCAAACAACAGCAGAAGGAGCTCCGCATCATGAAACTGGGAATCGTCGGAAAGGAATGCCCGGAACTGAAGGCCGAACTCGTGCGCCGCGGCGCCGAACTCGTCGATCCGGCCAAAGCGGAAATCATCGTCTCCTACGGCGGCGACGGCTCCATGCTCGGCGCGGAGCGGAGCTACCCCGGGATTCCGAAATTCCCGATCCGCGATTCGGAAACCGCGCCGCTCTGCCCCGTCCATACGCTTTCCCGCCAGCTCGACCTGTTCTTCGCCGGGAAACTTGCGGAAACGAAGCTCCCCAAACTCGAAGGAACCGTGAACGGCAGAGACCGCCTTTACGGGGTCAACGACATTTTCATTCACAGCAAGATCATCACCTCGGCCCTGCGCTACCGCGTGTGGATCGACGATAAAGTCTACGCATACGAGATCATCGGCGACGGCGCAGGCGTTTCCACGGTGCACGGCTCCACGGCCTACTACCGCAGCATCACGCACAGCATTTTCCGGATCGGGATCGGCCTGGCGTTCAGCAATTCGACCGAACTTGTGAACCATCTGGTCCTGCCGGAACGGTCCGTCGTCAGGATCCGCATCACGCGCGGGCCCGCGGAAGCCGTCTCCGACAACGCCCCCGACATGCCGATCATGAACACGGGCGACGAATGCGTGATCCGTCTTTCCGGGCTTACGGCAAGGATTCTCGGACTTGAAATGTTCATGTGTCCCGACTGCCGCACGCTCCGCCACAGGCTCCGTTCCGAATGCATCCGCAAGGGGAACCGGCCGTGAAACGGATTCTGATCAGCGCCGGGCCCACCCGCGAACCCCTCGATCCGGTGCGGTTCCTTTCGAACCGGTCCACAGGAAAGATGGGGTACGCCCTTGCGCGTGCGGCCATGAAGGCCGGGTTCGAGACCGTGCTGGTTTCCGGTCCGGTCGCCCTGCCCCCGCCGGAAGGCCTTGCGCGCTTCCGCGCCGTCACCACGGCCGCCGAAATGTCCGCCGCCATGAAGGAGGAGTTTCCCGCCGCTGAAATCACGGTCATGTGCGCCGCGGTCGCGGACTTCCGTCCCGTTTCATGTTCGGAGCACAAGATCAAGAAGAACGGCCTCGGCATGACGCTCGAGCTCGAACCGACCGAAGACATTCTGCTTGCGCTCGGCAGGCTCAAGCGTCCCGGGCAGATTCTCGCCGGGTTCGCTGCGGAAACCGATTCCCTGGAGCATTCCGCGCTCGGCAAGCTCAAGAAAAAAAATCTCGACTGGATCGCCGCGAACCGCGCGGACGCCCCCGGCGAAGGATTTGCCTCCGACACCAACGCGGTCGTGATGTTCGGCGCGGACGGACGGCGCGTCGCCCTGCCCCTCGCCGCGAAATCCGAAATCGCGGAAAGAATTCTTGCAATCATTACGGAGAGAAACGCATGAAATATTCCAAACTGTTTCTGCTCGCCCTGGCCGCCGGCATGACCGGATGCGCCTCGAAGCCCGAAATCACCACCGAAAACAACAAAGCCGGCACCGAATGGAACATTGCCATGACCGAGGACGCCCTCGCCGGACACGACCCCATCGAAGGCTGGAACCGTTCCATGTTTGCCGTGAACGACGTCTTCATGCGCTATCTGGTCCGCCCGGTCGGCTGGGTCTACACTTCGATTCTTCCTTCCCAGGCGGTCGACCGCATCGATTACGCCTCCACGAACCTGGCGTTTCCCGGACGCTTCTTCAGCTGCGTTTTCCAGGCGAAGTTCAAGGGCGGCGGAATCGTGTTCGTGCGCTTCCTCACCAACTCGACGGTGGGAATCGCCGGACTCTTCGACCCTGCCGACGCCTGGCTCGGCCTGCCCTATCAGGACGAGAACATGGGCAAGGCCTTCGCCTGCTGGGGATTCGGCCCCGGCTGCGTGCTGATCCTGCCCTGCTCCTCCGCCACGAACGTCCGCGACCAGGTCGGCGGCGTCTTCGACTATGCGCTCGACCTCAAGATGATCCTTCCCTACATCAGCTACCTGATGACCCCGAACCGCATCATCCGCAGCTACGACTCCTACAACGCGATCGTCGAATCCCAGCCCGACCTTTACGAAATCTTCAAGCTCGCGCTCACGGCCAGCCGCTACGTGAACCTTGAGGACACGAAATACCATCTCATGAAGCCGCAGCCTTCCGGCTACGGCAGACTCCGCACATTCTATATTCCGGCCTCCGCCCCGCTCGTGAAGCTCGCGCCGGAATTCCACCCCGTCAATCCGCTCGTCGACACGCTCAAGGTCGGCATGTTCAACATGCAGCGCAACGACGTCAGCTGGTGGAAAAAGCTTTCCGTCTGGAACACCGACTTCACCAGCCGCGGCACGATCCGCTCCGTCCAGGACCGCCGCTATCAGTTCTGGAACGAAGCCGACCAGCCCGTCCCGCGGAACGGCACGCTCGTGATCATCGTCCCCGGAATCGGCTCGCACTACACCGCGGCCACCCAGCGCTCGCTCGCCGAACTGCTTTCCGACCATGGATATGCCGTCGCGGCCACCACGAACACCATGAACTGGTCCTTCGCCAATACGCCGGAAACCGCCTTCCCGGGATACATTCCCGACGGCGTAAAGTCCCTGCGCTCCTATCTCCGCGCCGTGCTGGACGACCTCCGCAAAAATGAAAAGTACACGCCGAAGCGCGTGGTCGTGCTGGGCTACTCCCTCGGCGGACTCCAGACCCTGCATCTTGCGAAGATGGAAAGCGAAAACAACACGCTCGGAGTCGACCGCTTCGCCGCGGTCAACCCGCCCGCCGACCTCATGAAGGCCGTCACGAAATTCGACGAGCTCGCCGCCGTTTCCAAAGTCTGGACGCGCGAAGAATACTTCCGCCAGATGGCCGACGCCTTCTGCAAGTACATGTACCTGAGTTCGCTCACGCATGCGCCGCTTTCCCCTGAAATGCTGAAGGCGAACCCGGAGCTTGCAAAGAAGTATGCCATGCCGCTGACGCCCGAACAGTCCGCCGCGCTCTTCAACATTTCATTCCGGCTCACGATCCGCGAACTCGTGGCCGCCGCCCACATGCGCAAGTTCGCGAACGACGTCCCGCAGTCCCGCTTCAACCGCGAAGCGCTCTACAAGTACGCCGATTCCCTCGGCGGACGCGGCTACATTGAGAAATATGTGCTTCCGCGCCATCCGGGCAAGAAGCTCGAGGACCTGAACTTTGAAAGCGGACTTTATTCCATTGAGAAGAACCTCCGCGCCAACCCGAAGGTCCGCGTGCTCCACAACTTGGACGATCCTTTCCTCACGCCCGCCGACTGCGTGTATCTCGACAAGGTTCTCGGGAACCGGCTCACATGGTTCGACTGCGGCGCGCACATGGGGAACATGTACCTGACGCTCTGGCAGGAAAAGCTGATCGAGTCCGTCGGAAAGTGACGGCCCCATGTTTCCGCAGGTGCATTTCTGCCGAAAAAAA
>CAZHPP010000218.1:0-6729 GCA_964534535.1 uncultured Victivallales bacterium
CGAATTAGCATTGTGATTCCGGTACTTATTCCGGCAATCACCGATACATTGCGGCGGCGTTCAGGCGAAATATAACACACTCAGAAAACATACTGATACTGATAAAAGCCCTGCCGCACACACGGCAGGGCTTTTTTACTTTAAAGTTCGGGAAAGGACAGAGAAAACATGAAACTTAATGGTGCGCAGATCCTCGTGGAACAGCTGTGCCGGAACGGCGCGGAAACCGTGTTCGGATATCCGGGCGGCGCCGTGCTGCCCGTCTACGACGAACTCTATCGGAACCGGGACCGGATTCATCATGTGATCGCGGCGCATGAACAGGGCGCCGCCCATGCGGCCGACGGCTATGCCAGGGCGTCCGGGAAAACGGGCGTGGTTCTCGCGACCAGCGGCCCGGGAGCAACCAATCTCGTGACCGGAATCGCCAATGCGTATCTCGACAGCGTGCCGATGGTCGCCGTGACCGGCAACGTGGCCGTCCCGCTGCTCGGGAAGGACAGTTTTCAGGAAGTCGACATCGTGGGGATCACCATGCCGGTCGTCAAGCACAGTTTTGCCGTGAAGGACGTTTCCGAGCTGGAACGCGACCTGAACGACGCATTCCGGATCGCGGCCGAAGGTCGTCCGGGGCCGGTGCTCGTGGACATTCCGAAATCGGTCCAGACCGCGGTCTGCGAATACCGCGGCGAACCGCCGGAAACGCCGTCTCCCGCACCGGAGGACTTCCGGGTCGAGGAGGCTGTTGAGGCGCTCTGCCGGAGCCGCAGACCGTTCCTCTATGCGGGCGGCGGCGTGGTTGCTTCCGGAGCGGAACAGGAGCTTTACGCCCTGGCCAAATGGCTTTCGGCGCCCGTGGGCTTCAGCATGATGGGGCTCACCGCAATGGACCACGACTGCGAATTCAATCTCGGCATGTGCGGAATGCACGGCAACTGCGCCGCTTCCATGGCCCAGTCCGAAAGCGACCTGGTGCTGGCGCTCGGCGTGCGGTTTTCCGACCGCGCGACGGGGAACGTTGACGCCTACCGCAGGGGCCGCACGATCATTCATGTGGACATTGATCCGGCGGAAATGGACAAGAACGTGGAGACCCAGATCGAAATCTGCGGAGACATCCGCGCGGTTCTTGCCAAGATGCTGCGGCTTCTGCCGCCTTCGCACAACTCGGCCTGGCTTGCGCACACGCTGAAGCGGAAGAAACAGGGCCGTCAGGCGGAGTCCCGCGGCGGAAAACTGACGCCCCGGAACGTGATCCTTGCGGCTTCGAAAATCTGCGGACCGGAAACGGTCGTTGCGACCGACGTCGGCCAGCATCAGATGTGGACGATGCAGTATTTTCCGTTCCGGACTCCGCGCACGCTTCTGACTTCGGGCGGGCTGGGCACGATGGGATTCGGCCTGGGCGCCGCGATCGGCGGATGCATTGCGCGGGGAAGGAAGCGCACGCTGCTTTTCACGGGCGACGGCAGTTTCGGAATGAACCTGAACGAGCTCGCTACGGCGGTTTCCGAAAATCTTCCGCTTGTCATCGTGATCTTCAACAACGGCGTGCTCGGCATGGTCCGACAGTGGCAGACCATGTTTTACGGAAAGCGCTATTCCTCCACGACTCTGGAGCGCCGCACGGATTTTCCTGCGCTCGCACGGGCGTTCGGAGCCGCCGGAGTCCGAGTGGAAACTCTCCCCGAACTGGAACAGGCGCTCGCGGACCTGCCAGCGGAAGGTCCCGTTGTTCTGGACTGCCGGATCGATCCCGACGAATTTGCTCTTCCGATGATTCCGCCGGGCGGAACCATCAGCGACATCATAACCGAAAGGAAGGAATGTCATGGAAAATGAAAATGGAAAGTTCACGTTGGAACTGCTGGTTTCCAACCATGCCGGAGTCCTGAACCGCATTACGGGGCTTTACTCCAAACGCGGATACAACATCGACAGCCTTGTGGTCCACGCTTCCCGGAATCCCGAGTTTTCCAGCATGAAGATCGTTTCGTGCGGCGGAGCCGGGATCCGGCTCCAGATGGTCCGCCAGCTTCGGAAACTCTATGACGTGAAACAGGTCGTTCTTTCAAACAGCACCGGGACTTCCGGTGAATAAAAAACAATCCCCAACAACACAAAGGAAAGGGAAAGAAAATGAGCAAGATGTACTACGACAGCGACTGTGACCAGAAACTCCTCAAGGGGAAGACCGTCGCCGTGATCGGCTACGGTTCCCAGGGCCACGCCCATGCGCAGAACCTCCGCGACAGCGGCGTGAAGGTCATCGTCGGACTTTACGAGGGCTCCCGCAGCGCCGAAACCGCGAAGAAGGACGGCTTCCGCGTGCTGAACACCGCCGACGCCGTCAAGAAGTCCGACTGGGTCATGCTCCTCGTCAACGATGAAAAGATGAAAAAAATCTATGACGAAAACGTCGGCCCTTATCTCAGCAGCGGCATGGTCCTGAGCTTCGCCCACGGATTCAACATCCATTACCGCCAGATCGTTCCGCCGAAGGACGTTGACGTGGTCATGATCGCGCCGAAGGGCCCGGGACACATGGTCCGCAGCCAGTTTCAGGAAGGCCGCGGCGTTCCCTGCCTTGTGGCCGTCCAGCAGGATTTCAGCGGCAAGGCCAAGGCGCTTGCTCTCGCGTATGCCTCCGCGATCGGCGCCGGACGCGCCGGAATCCTCGAAACCACGTTCAAGGAGGAGACGGAAACCGACCTCTTCGGCGAACAGGCCGTCCTCTGCGGCGGCGTGACCGCCCTCATGAAGGCCGGATTCGAAACGCTCGTCGCGGCCGGATACCAGCCCGAAAGCGCCTACTTCGAATGCATCCATGAAATGAAGCTCATCATCGACCTTGTCGTCAAGAAGGGGTTCTCCTTCATGCGCTATTCGATCAGCGACACGGCCGAATACGGCGACTACTGCACCGGCAGCCGCATCATCACCGATGCCACCCGCGCCGAAATGCGGCAGGTCCTCAAGGAGATTCAGGACGGCACGTTCGCCCGCAAGTGGCTCAAGGAAAATGCCGACGGCCGCCCGTTCTTCAATAAGATGCGCGAGCAGGAGCAGAACATGCTCGAGGAAAAAGTCGGCGCCGAGCTGCGCTCCAAGATGAACTGGAATGAAAAAAAATGAACAGCGATTCTGTCAAGAAAGGAGTGGAGAGCGCCCCGCGGCGCTCCCTCCTGAAAGCTCTCGGACTCACCGACGCTCAGATCGGCCGTCCGCTCGTCGGGATCGTGAATTCCTTCAACGAGGTCGTTCCCGGCCATGCCTGCCTGCGCACTCTTGCGCAGGCGGTGCGCGACGGCGTGCTCTCCGCCGGCGGAACGCCGATGGAATTCAATACCATCGCTGTCTGCGACGGTCTGGCCATGGGCCACTCCGGGATGAAGTACTCTCTCTGTTCGCGCGAACTGATCGCCGACAGCGTGGAGTGCATGGTCCGCGCCCATCGGTTCGACGCGCTCGTCTTCCTGCCGAACTGCGACAAGATTGTTCCCGGGATGCTGATGGCGGCGGCCCGGCTCGACCTGCCGTGCATCTTTGTTTCCGGCGGGCCGATGCTTTCCTGCGGGGGCAGGGACCTCAATACGGTATTCGAGGCCGTCGGTGCCGTCAAGGCCGGGAAGATGGGCGAACCGGAACTTCTGGAAATCGAAAACACATCGTGTCCCGGCTGCGGTTCGTGCTCCGGCATGTTCACCGCCAACACCATGAACTGCCTCTGCGAGGCGCTGGGAATCGCGCTTCCCGGCAACGGGACTCTTCCCGCCGTATATGCCGGAAGGCTCCGTCTGGCCAAAGAGGCCGGAGCGAAAGTCATGGAGCTCCTGCAGAAGGACCTGCGTCCGCACGATCTCCTGACGGCCGAATCGTTCCGCAATGCGCTCACGCTGGACATGGCGCTGGGCGGCTCCACCAATACGGCGCTCCATCTTCCCGCCGTTGCGGCCGAGGCCGGAGTCAGGCTCGACCTCCGCATGATCAATGAAATTTCCGCGCATACGCCCAACATGTGCCGTCTGGCGCCTGCCGGAAAGCATCACATGCAGGACCTCCACGAGGCCGGCGGCGTGCATGCGGTCATGCGGGAAATCTCTTCCCTGCTTGCGCTCGGACAGCCCACGGTCACGGGGAAGACGCTCGGCGAAAACATTGCCGCCGCGCCGAAGGCCGATCCGGCCGTGATCCACCGGTATTCCGACAGCGGCGGACTGGCCGCGCTCTTCGGAAACCTGGCGCCGGATGGAGCAGTCGTCAAACGCTGCGCCGTGCGCGAGGGCATGATGGATTTCACCGGAAGGGCCTGTGTGTTCGAGAGCGAGGAAGAGGCCATTTCCGCGATCTATGCCGGGAAAATCAAACGCGGCGACGTCGTCGTGATCCGCTGTGAAGGTCCCGCGGGCGGCCCCGGAATGCGGGAGATGCTCTCCCCCACGTCCGCCATCGCCGGGATGGGACTCGACAGCGATGTGGCGCTTGTGACCGACGGCCGGTTTTCCGGCGCGACGCGCGGCGCGGCGGTTGGCCACGTTTCGCCCGAAGCCGCGGCCGGAGGCCCGATCGCATATGTGCGCGACGGCGACCGGATTCATCTGGATATCCCGCATTTCCGGATCGAGCTTCTGGTGTCGGACGGGGAAATGGAAGCCCGGCGCAAAACCATGCCGCTTCGGAAGGGGAAAACGCTTTCCGGGTATCTCAGACGGTATGCCGCCCAGGTTTCCTCCGCGGCCGAGGGCGCGGTTCTGCGCTGACGGCGCGTGCGCCGAAGGAAAATTCCGGAACCGGTTGAAAACTGCGTCCGGCGCGCTATATTTCCGGATCGGGAGGCCGGTTCATGGAATTTTCCTTCAAGCCAGTTGCATACGTCCGCACGAATGCGAAATACAGATTTGAGGCTCCGCGTCAGGCCGTGTTTTCGGAAATGCCTGCGTTCCTCGAATTCGTGCCGGGCGGAGACTTTGCGCTTGCCGCGGAAGACCTTCGCGGCTTCGAGCGCATCTGGGTGATTTTCTGCTTTCACGAAAATTTCGGAAAGCCCTGGAAGCCGAAGGTGCGCCCGCCCGTTTCGCCCGACGGCGGACGCTACGGCGTGTTCGCCACCCGTTCGCCGCATCGGCCGAATCCCATCGGCCTGAGCTGTGTGGAACTCGTTTCCGTGGAAAAAACGGGGCTTGCCGTCCGCAATTCGGACATGCGCGACGGCACGCCCGTGCTCGACATCAAGCCGTACATTCCGGAGGCCGATGCCTTTCCGGCGTCGAAGGCCGGCTGGCGCGACCGGATTCCGCAGGCCGCGTGGACCCTCGGATTCCGTCCGGAGGCGCTGGAGCGGATGGGCTGGATTCTGGAGCGGCAGGGACTTGACCTCAAGAATTTCTGCGAAGTCCAGATGCGGTTCGATCCGCTGGATTCGTCGCGGCGCAGGGTTTCCGTGCTGGAGGAATCCGCCGGCCTTTACGCGCTCGGCTGCCGCACATGGAGGATTGTGTTCCATGCCCATGCGGCTGCAAAGACGGCGGAGATTCTGACGGTCGAATCCAATTATGCTCCGGAGGAGCTTCTTCCCGGAGTACCGGACCCGTATTCGGACAAGGCGGTTCACCGGGCGTTCGTTTCCGTTTTCGGGATCAATCCCAACGCGGATCAATCTTCTGCGGCACTCCGGTAAGAATTGCCGTCTTGATCGCGTCCCATAGGAAATCCTCGTCGGAATGGCAGTGGGGCGAGTCGTTGAAGAAGGCACTGTAGATTTTTGTCAGTGCATAATGGGTGAGTTTATCAAGATAGGCACGGTCCAATTTTTTCCCTGTCCTCGGATCGATGCCTGGAATCCGGGGCCGCATGGCGATCCGCAGGTTTTCCTGTCGCAGCCATTCGTCATTGTCATTTCTCTCCGGCTGATAGGAACTGTCAGGCGTAAAGACACTCTCCTCCGCCTGTTCCGGGGAAAGGCGCGACAGAAATTCCGGATATTTCAGCAGAAGCTCCATCCACCCGCTGCTGCTGACGTCGATCCTGCCGAAGTCGCAGTGATTCTCAAACTGCGGCTGAAAGACAAGAAGTCTGCACCATTGACTGCTGTTCAGCTGATCCCATGGACACTGGACAGAAAATTGAGTCTGCATTGCAAGCACATCCACCCAGGCTTCCGGAGTCAGGCGGGAGAGATCGGCAAAGACAGCAAGCCGGGGCTGATGTGAAAGAATCCAGCCGAGACTGTCGCCGTCCATTGTCTTCCAGCGGCAGTGCCCGGCAAGCTGCGGCTGCATTGCGGCTGCCACGGCAATTGAAAAATCGTCCATGCGGTCCCATGGACACAGCTTTCCCAGCCGAGGCTGTCTTCCGAGCAGTTCGCCCCATTGGGACGGGTTCATTCTGGAAAGATCGCAGAGAGTGAAAAATTGAGGCTGGAACTGCAGAATTTCCGAAAGCTGTTCTCCATTGAAAATGTTCCAGGAGGGCAGGTACTTGACAAACTGCGGGTCATGCTGCAGAACATAACGCCAGCCGTCCGAGTTCAGGCTTGACCATTTGTATTTCGGGCTTTTGTTCATGCTGTCGTTTTCCTGCATTTTTCCATAAGATCGGGCTTCGGGGAATCCGGAATCTTATCCGGGACGTTAGGGCGAATCGGCCGGACTATCGATGTGCCTCATTTTTTAATAAATATAATATTATGCGGGGACATTTTTTGTCCCTGCAATGCAATTCCTCCCGTTT
>CAZHPP010000219.1:0-6725 GCA_964534535.1 uncultured Victivallales bacterium
ACATGAATTGAAACCTGCGCCCCACCCCGGCTTAACATGTGGACGCGTCGTTGGGCCTCACACGAGGCCCATGAATTGAAACCATCCGAGGCGGAATAACCTGAAGCAGAAACTGGTTGGGCCTCACACGAGGCCCATGAATTGAAACGGGTCATCGCTGGATAGCTCATTCGCGGCGTTCGTTGGGCCTCACACGAGGCCCATGAATTGAAACCCGTTGATATCGGAGTAAGTAAGCGTCCCTGCGTGTTGGGCCTCACACGAGGCCCATGAATTGAAACGTGGCACACGGAGCAGACCGCGGCGGACCTCTAGTTGGGCCTCACACGAGGCCCATGAATTGAAACGTGTGTGGGGAGCAATTCCATCAAATATTACGACGTTGGGCCTCACACGAGGCCCATGAATTGAAACCTGAGGTCAAGGCTCTGTATTATCAATAGAATGAGGGTTGGGCCTCACACGAGGCCCATGAATTGAAACTGCTACAGATGCACTAGGAGATAGTACATATGAGTTGGGCCTCACACGAGGCCCATGAATTGAAACCACGGCGACGCGAACAGCCCGGCAATCGCGGCCGTTGGGCCTCACACGAGGCCCATGAATTGAAACACGTACGAATACAAACAGGTAGACGGGCAATACGGTTGGGCCTTACACGAGGCCCATGAAACGACGAATGGGGTGGGCCTTACACGAGATTCATGAAGTGCCCCCCTTTCCCAGCTAAGAATATATCACGAAATAACTCCTGATTTTCTGAAAACGACAATGAATGCAGCAAGTGAAGCCACGTTCAATTATGATAAATCCGCTTTTTATATTGCATCGGCAGTTTTCAAAAACAGCCGAATAATGAACAACTTCAGCAGTAGAGTTCTATCTTGTCTGTCTACGGGATTCGAATCGGAAGAACCTTTTGTCAGACGCATGAAGACAGCCGTCATTGCCGTGTGTTCACGATGGCTGTGCACAGACTTTACTGCTGAAGTTCCGGCACGTCAGCCGAACGGCAGGAATACGGGCTTGATCACCGGGATCGAACCTTCCAGTGTGCTCCGGAAAAACGATTCGGCGTCCTTGAATCCGAACGTGTGCGTCTGGAAAATCGAGGCGTCGACCTGACCCGTCTTGATCAGGTGCGTGGCACAGCGGAAGTCGATCGCTGGCTCCGCGAACACGGGCTTGAGCGTGATCTTGTGGAAGATCGCGAAGTTCACGTCGAAGTCGATCACGTTCCCGCCGCCGAAGCTCAGGCCCAGAAACGTGATGATCCCGCCGAAATGAATGATCTTGAACGCGTCGTACATGCTTTTCGGCGGGGCGGTCACGATCACGCGGTCGACGCCCTTCGGGAAGAGGGCGTGAATCTCCTTTTCGAGGTCATGCGTTTTTGTGCAGATCACGCGGTCGCAGCCGAGTTTTTCGGCGGCCGCAATGCGTGCTTTGGAAATGGGCTTTTCCGCCGAGTGCGCCGTAATCCCGACGAACGAGGCCCCGCGGAGTTTCGCCACCCGCGCGGTCAGAAGCCCGATCGGGCCGTTCCCCAGCACGACCACGCTCCCGCCCAGCGGAATTTCCGCCGTGTTCACCGCCGAAAGCGCCACGGCCAGCGGTTCCGTCAGACACGCAAACTTGTGCGGAACGCCTTCATTGCTGTTGAGGTTGCCCGCGTCGACTGCCACATATTCGCCCATGCCGGGGAATCCGTTCAGGGTGTGCATGTTCCGGCAGAACTGGGGGTGTCCGGATTTGCAGTCCGTGCATGCGCCGCACATGGAGCAGTCCTCCACGGTGACGGTGTCGCCGGGATGAAAGTCCTTCACGTCCTCGCCGACTTGGACGACTTCGCCCGAGATTTCGTGTCCGAGCGGCTGGAACCCGTCGTCCCAGTCGCGCACGAAATTGAGGTCGGTGCCGCAGACGCCGCAGGCATGGACTTTGACGAGCGCCAGGTTCTTTTCGATCTTCGGCAGTTCCAGAACGCGTTTTTCCAGCGAGATGTACTTTTTCCCGAACAGTGAGTTTGTCTGCATGATGATGAGTCCCTGTAAAATTATTTGACCTGAAATTCCTGTATGGAGGTGTTCGACCGGAGCGCGGGGGCGTAAACGCCTTTTCCGAGCGCCGGAAGCGCCGTGAACGACCCCGTCAGCTGAGCCCGGAGCCGGTAGGTGATGCTGTTGTTCCCGCGCGCCAGGTTCCGGAAATAGAAGCAGGCCGCGCGTTCGCGGTATTCGCAGTAGACGGGGGACGCCCAGTTCCACGAATAGCCGCTCTTCGGATTTTCGTATTCGAATCCGGCCGGAACGGGGTCGCGGAACTCCACATAGTCGTAGTCGTTCTTGGATTCCCCGACGAGTTCGACTTCCACCAGATCGCCCGGTTTTGCTTCGCCGGGGGCCGCGATCGGCGTGCGCCGGAACGAACTCTTCTTCACGGCGCGGTATTCGCCTTTCGCTCCGGCCATGGCGGAATCCGCCGCTTCCGGGGTCAGCAGAAAATAGTTCCGGCGGAGTCTGAGTTCAAGTCCGGCGGGTTCGATCTTCTTTTCGAGCGTGAAATACCGCAGCATGGAGGTGCAGTAGAGTGAACCTTTCCCGCTCATGGCGATTTCCAGCGTGTGCTTTCCCGTCTTGAGCCTGTCCGGACCGATTTCGAGCGTGAAACTCCCGTCCCAGACGTTGTTCTTCGTGATCCTGAACTGACGGACAGGGGTCCCGTCGAGCGTGATGTCCGCGGTCATGTCCGGGTCGCCTTCTCCGCTCATGCGGACATAGGAAGCGAGCACGCGGACCACGGCGCCCAGCGAGCGCGTGGAATTGCGCCACGGCGAATTCCGCACGTTCGTGCAGAGGTAGTTCGCGAGCATCGGAATCACGCCGTCAGTGGGCGTTTCCCGCAGGAGAAGTTCCATGTATGCCGCCTGCGTCTCGTTTTCGTCGCCGTACCAGAACCAGCAGCAGGCGGAGGGAATTTCCAGATAGGCCGTGCCGTTTTCGCGGTCCGGCTTGAGGAACTGGTTCAGGTTCTGGCGGACGAGTCCGCACTCGCTGCTTCCCTGGGGCAGGGCGAGCGCGAGCTGGGCGAGTCCATAGGGCGGCAGGGATTTGCGGGAATCGAACAGCAGTTTTTCGAATTTGGAATCTCTGCGTCCGCCTTTCGCCAGAACTTTCGCGGCGAGGGTGTCCGTGACGGTGATGCCGGTCTTCGGAATTTCGGCCGTCCGCCTGACGGCATAATCGGCCAGCCACTGGAGTCCGTTCTGAATCAGGGACTTCGGGACGGGCGCCTTGTTTGCGGCGGCGTCGAGCAGGGCATCCACGGTGTACGCCGTGGTGTCCGGCCAGGAGGTTTCGCCATAGCCGGAGAACCAGCCCCAGCCGCCGTCCGAATTGACCATCTTTTCCACCATCCTCAGTCCGTCGTTCATGTTTTTCGTGAAGGCTTTCGACTCGAAGATCGGGCGGTCGAAGATGGAGAGATAATCGGAATAAAGTTTTGCGCGGGGGCCGGGCCTGAATTTCAGGGCGTCCACTTTCACGCCGAGCATTTCGAGCGAGTTCCGCGCGATCACGGCCGGAACGAACGCATTGACCTGCCAGAAGATGTTTTCCGAACGGTCGGCGTTCAGGTAGGGCAGAAGCTCGGTCATGGTCACAGCCGCGCCGGGCGAGAGCTCCAGCAGAAGGCGCGTCGTTTCCGGGCGGCGCTCCGCGGGAACGTCGAGCGGAATCGAGGTCTTGAAGAATTCATGCGAAAGGCGGCAGGTCTTCGTGACCTGCTTGTCGCTTCCGCGCTCGATCACGGAAAGCGGCAGATGGAGAGCGTCCGATTCCGCCTTCGTCCGCGCCGTGAGCGTGAGTTCGGCGGTTCCGGGTTCTGCCGCGCCGAGCGCGAATTCCGCCGACGCGTGCGAATTCGCCTTGACGGAGAGAGTCTTTGAAACGGCGGAATCCGGTTTCACGGCTTTGCCTTCGATCCTGAGCTCAAGCACGGCGGTGAGATCGGAGCCGGTGCGGTTGTGGACGTTCGCGACCGCGTTCACGGTGTCTCCGTTCACAAGGAAGCGGGGCAGTTCGAGCCGCGCGATCAGGTCCTTGCTCACGATGATTTCGGATTCGCCGGAGCCGACGCGCGTTCCGGGGGCCACGCTCCATACGCGGATTTTCCATGTGGTGAGATTGTCCGGAACCGGAACGGAAATGACCGCATGTCCCCGGGAATCGAAGATTTGATTCCCGATCCAGAGCGCGCTGTCAAGGAAGTCCGAACGCACGAATTCCGGTTCGGCGAGTCCGGCGGAATCGGAATTCTCATCCTTTTTCAATGCCATGGCGCTCATGGGCGCGGCGCTTTTCATTCTCATGACAGGAGCGTTTGACTCCATCACCGGCGCGCAGTCGGAAAGAGCCTCTCCATCCCCGCCGATGCCGAGAGATTCGATGACCTGGCCTGCCGTCGAGAGCGGCCGCATGCGCGGCATGGGCGCGAGCGGCCGGATCATGGTCTGGAGGTCGGAATGGAACGAGGTGTTGACCCAGCGCTTCCAGTTCCAGAAGAACGGCTTGATCGCACCGACGTTCGAACCGCCGGCAACCGCATCGAGCGCTTTGTCGTACACCGTGACGGTGAACGCGCCGGAAACGGGCTTGCCGTCCGGAGCCGTGAGCGTGATTTCGACGGGCACGGCGGAACGCGGCCTGACGGTCCCTTCCGGAGTCTTCAGCGTTACGTTCAGCATCCTGTTTTCCGGCGGAACGACGATCTGCTTGGTCACGTGCTCGACCTGGCCGTCCCGGACCATGAACGCCTCGACGAATGCGTTCGGCATGTCCTTCGCTTCCATCCGGAAGGAGGTCAGCACGGAAGTGTTTTTGCCCGGACGGAACAGTTCGAACCGGTCGGTGCGGGAGGAACGCAGAAACACATAGATGCTTGCGCCGGGCTTGTCCGTGGTCACGAGAATGTTCGCGGTGTCGCCGGGGCGGTATTCGGAGCGGTCGCAGGTGATTTCGAGGGGCAGGGCGGAGAAGAGTGCGCCTTCCTTCGCCTCGCCCGCCACATAGAACACGGCGGAGCCGGAGCGCGTGACGCCCGCTTTGTCCGTCACGTCCACGGCGGCCTCGTAGACTCCGGGCCTGTTCAGAATGAACCGGTGCGGGTCGGGCGAACCCAGCCGGAAGCCGAGTTCGCTGAGCGGGTTCCCGACCCGGACGGGAAGTCCATTCTTCCCGATTCCGCGCTCATAGACTTTCATGGTGCAGAAACCGTCGACAGGCTTGTTTCCGGGGGTGAGCGCGGCCACGCCGATTTCAATCTGTTCGCCGGTGCGGTAGAATCCCAGATTCGTGCGCGTGGTCACGCGGAACGGTTCGGCTCCGGCGATCACGGCGCCGCGTCCGGTCACGACGCGGTTCGTCGAATCCGCGATCGAGGCTGTGACCGTATAGGTGTAATCGTTCTTTCCGAAGGCTTCCAGCGCGCTTTTCGTGTCGACCGTGAGCTTGAATTCGCCGTGCGAATCGGTGACCCCGGAGCCTTCCAGAACCAGCTCCGTGCCGTAGTTCACCGGACGGAAATATGTGGTGAAGACGGCGGTCGAACAGATCCAGTAGCCGCGTCCGTAAAGCCATTCGTAAATGCCGTAGAACGGGTAGAGCGGGGCGGTTTCGCGGCGCTCGACCCTGTATCTGACCTTCGCGTCGGCCAGCGGCGAACCGAAATAGTATTTCCCGCTGACGGTCGCCGTGAACGGCTTGCCGAGCTCGACCGGCTCCTCCGGCACGGAGACGCTCACTTCGTATTCGGGCTTCCTGTACTCTTCCACGCGGAAGGCGATTCCGCCGTAGTTGGAGGAAATGTAATATCGTCCGAGCGCGGCGTCCGCCGGAAGAATCAGACTGGAGGACCAGGCTCCGGAGGCCGGATCGACGCGGAACGAACCGTTCAGCAGAGTCTTTCCGCGCGGCGCATTCACCCTGATGCCGATGCTGGAGGGTGTGCTGAGCGTCGAGTTTTCCTCATACCCGGAAATGCGCACGTATCCGGCGAAATTGACCGTGTCGCCGGGCTTGTAGACGGGGCGGTCGGTGATGATGAAGTTCCGCACCCGGTCGGCGGGGTCCTGTCTGCCGGAGGAGGAATCCGTTGCATACATGAGCAGGGCGGTGCGGCCGTTTTCCCGGCTTTCGATCAGATAGCGGCCTTTGGAGACCTTCGGCTTCGGGATCAGCGCCGTGCCGTTCGAATCCGTGATATATTCCGCTGCCGTGGCGACAATGCGCGTTTTTCCGCCGAACGACTTGAACTGTTCCGGCGTGCGCGCGTATTCCGTCACATAATGATGCAGCGTGAACTTCCGGTTCGGGAGCGGCGCGCCGGTGAGAGCGTCGTTGAGGAATACGACGGAATTCTTTGCCGACGAGCCCTTGCGCATGGTGACTGCGTCCTGCGTGATCCAGAGCAGGATTTCGTTCCGGTTGCCGTTCTCGGCCTGAACCGTCACAATGTAGGCGCCCGGGTCGCGGACGGCGATCCGGATGAATTCCTCCTTGTCGAAATGATTCGGGTCGGGCGAAAGTTTCACGGTCTTGGAGAACAGATGCTTTCCGAGGCATTTCTTCCACGGATCGGTTCCCCAGACGTCCGAAAGCTGATAGGGCGAACTGATGTTGTTCTTCCGTTCCTGCGGCGTATTGAGCCGTTCGAGAAAAATCCGC
>CAZHPP010000220.1:0-6719 GCA_964534535.1 uncultured Victivallales bacterium
AGAGATGAACACCTTCTATAAAAATTTTTCGTGGAAGCGCCGTCCGCTGGAAATCCCGGCGCTTCTCCGTGCGCGGTATCTGCATCTTCCCGGATGCAGACGGCCGGAAATTTACCGCCTGCGTCTGCCGTTTTACCTCATCAACGCCTCGTTCAGCGGAGCGGCGGAAACATGGCGGTTTTCCGGGGAAGAATGCTGGCACTCCCAGATGCCCGGCCATCTTTACTTTTATCCGCAGGGGGCGGAACTGGAGTTCCATTCCATCCCCATGATCGACCGGCACGGAATCATGATCGAATTCCTCAACGGCGAAGCAGCCGGACTGGACAGGCTGTTTTCAGGAACGCGGCAGCATCTGGAACTGGAGGATTCCGACGGAGCGCTGAGCACCCTGGCCGCCCGGATTGCCGGCATCGGCAGTCTGCGGGGCGAAGAGGGATTCTGGGAAGCGGAATGTCTCCTGTTCGAACTCCTGGCGAAAATTCATGAACGGCGGGAACACGAAAATGCCGGAGTTCCGGATTTCGCGGCCAATGCCGAAAATCTCATGCGACGCAATCTGGGACGGCATTTTTCGCGGAAGGAACTGGCTTCCGCCCTCTGCGTCAGTGTATCGACCCTGTCGCACCGGTTCCGCAGGGAACGGGGAATCTCCATCACGCAGCGGAACCTTCAGCTGCGTCTGGAACTGGCAAAAACGATTCTGCAGTCAGGAGGCACCGTGACTTCCGCGGCCGAGGCGGCGGGGTTCAGCAGCCCGTTTCATCTTTCGCGCGCGTTCCGGAAGGAATACGGCGTTCCGCCTTCCCGGATGAAGCACGGTGCGGAACACTGACGGCGGGCAGGCCGGACAATCTTTTGCCGGCGCATTGCGGACAGAGGCGGAAACTCAGAACAGCAGATATTCGAGATAGCTCACGATCTGCTTCTGCGGCCCCGTCGCGGTAAAGGCCTGGAAAGTGAAGACCAGCGTATGGGATGCGCGCTTCGGAGAATCGTCCCCCGACGAAATGAACACCGTGTGATAGCCGGACTCCTGAAAAGAAAAATTCTTCTGCAGCTGGGCCACCAGCAGTTCGTCCAGCTGATCGCTGAGAAGAGTCTTTTCCTTAAACCATTTTTCGCGGGCGTCGATCACTTTTTTCAGCTCATCGTCCTCCAGAGCGGCATTCAGCTGAATCAGATGCGGAGGCGCGGAAAAAAAGTTCGGATTCGACCGCAGACTGATCGACGGCAGAAGCACGTCCGAAAGCCTTCCGAGGCGGTCGACCGGAAAAACGGAAGTGAATTCCGGAATGAACAGAAACTCCTCGCGGTACTGGACTGCAGCATTTCGCGGGAGAGGCTGCATCTCCATGTCCTCATATTCGTTGACTTCGAGTCCGGAATCGCCGGCAAGATCGTCGTCGGAATCCATATAGTCCTCGATTCTCTCCTCCAGGACGGCAACCTGGTCGAGGAAATCGTCCGTGGCATTGATGTCGGAAGCAAGGCCGTCGAGAACATTGCGGTAATTGTGGGCAAGGTTGTAGCCGCCGTTGGCGTCGAGAACGTGAAATTTGACTTTATAACCGTAATAATCGATTGTGTGCTCAATCCCGTCGGGAAGCCAGCGGTCGGTGTCCTCCGCGATATAGTCGTAGCTGCCGAGAATTGAACTTCCGGCGGAATAGACGGAACGGTCGGCGGCGATCCCCCACTGGATGCGGCTGGAAGCGCCTTCGTTGATGTAGAAGGAGCGCTGGAGGTCAAGATGGCTTTTGACGTCGAGTGAGGACGTCTGGGAAAGGGCGAGCGCGGCGGCAGTCAGGAGCGAAGCCGTGAAGATCAGCGCCAGGACTGCGATCAGGGCGGAACCGCTTTCCGATTTTGAATACTTCCTTTGTTTCAAATGACGCGTGATTCCCCCGGAATTTCCTCCAAGGGGCTGCCCGCCCCTTCCCCCCGGGCAGGACTCAGAGAGCCCTGCACCCGGCGCAAAAAATTCAATTTTTTGCGCTCGTTTTTTTGCCGACATGTGTCGGCCCCCAATCCCCGGGGAAAAGCTGTCAGCATTCGGCACGCATGTATTTTTTTTCATTGTTCGTAAGCCGTATTCTTGGAATTTCCGGCGGTGCGGCGGAGCCAGCATTCGGAAGTGCCGTCGGTGAATTCGATTTTCAGCTGGACGGCGAGCGGAACCGGCAGGTACGTCACGTCGGCGGTTTCGGCGGTTTCCTTTCCGACGGCATCCGGGCCGTATTCCTTCCAGCGGTCGTACCATTGGATTTCACTGTCTTCCTCATTGGCGTAAAGGAACGAAATGGATTTCACGTTTTCCGCGATGACTTCCGTGCTGGGAAAATTGTTTTTTTCGTCGTCTGCATCGGCCCACTGGACGCGCGGATACGGGGAATAATCGGCAAGAAGCTTTCCATCCTCGCAGCGGAGCCGGATGAAGAGGAACGCGCTCGGACTTCCGGGGGAATACCGGGTGATGCATGTGAAAAACATGGAATCGGGCTTGCCGTCGAAGAGGATGCCGCTGTAATCGTCGTATTTCCATCTGAACCGGACAAGCATGCGGACCCGGGAATCCATGATCCGGTCGACGGCCATATAAGTATGGAGTTTTTCAGAACTGCGGGCAGTGCGCTGCCATGCGTTGTAGAAGACGCTTCCGGAGAACGCAATGATGCCCGCGACGAGCGTCATGACGGCCATGGCCGCCGTGAGCTCGATCATGGTGAAGCGCCTAATTTCTGCTGCCGTTTGTGTCTGAAGACACCGATTCATAGTTGATCCTGTCGATTTTAACGGAATCGAGGACCTTTCGGTCGGATTCGCGGAGAAGTTCAATGGTCAGGCACATGAGCGGAAGCTGGCCGTCCGGGTGTTCTTCCGCATACGCCTCGGGAAGAAGTTCCGTTTCGACGTCGTCCGTATGCACGTTGAGAGCGTATCCGGGATAATTGAAGAAATCCTCCGGGACGTCCGTGGTGTCCTGGTCGAAAAGCATCAGATATTCCGCGGCCTGCTGGAGCATGTGCATGCTGTTCCAGGAATCCATGTTCGAGGTCATGCGCTTCTGGGCGGACATGGAAAGCTGGAGGAGTCCGGCAAGGGAAATGGAAAGGATTCCGAGCGCCACGACGACCTCGATCAGGGTGAACCGCAAATGCTTTTTACGGAGTGTTTCCACCGGAGATTTCCTTTCGGTTCAGAAGGCCGGTCAGGGGCGAAATCTCAAACGATTCGCCGAGCGTGCCGTAATGGAGTTCGAAGGCCCGCTTTCCGCCGGCCGAACCGTCGGAGAAAAAGCGGAACATTTCGGCATTGCCGTCGGAATCGAGCTCGTCGTCCTCGAATGTGGTGTTCCCGAGCGTGAACTTGTCCGGAGTTTTCCAGGAAAGGCGCGCGGCGGCCTTCGTTTCCTCGGTTTCGACGGTCTGCCCGTCATCGTCCTTCTGGACGAGTTCGTCGGGGAGTCTGACGGAGAAGGTCATGGCCGCGGGATTGAAGAGCACGATGCGTTCGGAGCCGTTTTCCATGGCCTGGAAACGGACTCTGGCGCAGAAGAGTCCGAAGTCGTTCGCGGCGGAATCGAGCTTGCGCGCGGGGGAATCGGTGCGGAAGCCGGCAACGGCGAACCCCGCTGCGATCACCATGACGGCGATCACGGCGACGACTTCGATCAGGGTGAACCGCGATGGACGGCGGAAAGTCACGGGAACGGGATCACTCCCAGCTGTTGATGTCGGCGTTTTCGCCCTCGCCGCCGGGCTGGCCGTCAGCGCCGTAGCTGGTGAGGTCGAACTCTCCGTGCTCGCCGGGGAAGACGTAGATGTATTCATTCCCCCACGGGTCCTTCGGGACAAGCGGCGGGTTGATGTACGGGCCCTTCCATTTTTCGCTGGAATCGGCGTTTTCGACGAGGGCGCGGAGTCCGGTGGACGAATCCGGATAGGTTCCCATGTCGAGACGGAATCCCATCAGGCAGTCGCCCAGCAGCTTGATCTGAGTCCTGGCCGCGCCGACGTTCGCGTTCTTCACGTATTTGAGGTAGATCGGCGTGGCGATCGACGCGAGCGTCACCAGAATGATGATGACGACCACGACCTCGATGAGGGTGAAAGAATGCTTGCGGAACCTGAATTTTCCCTGTGCTTTCATATGCCTTTGCCTCCTTGAATTGAATTCATTTCCATCATTGCCACGAAAATCGAAACCACGACCACGAGCACCATCAGCGCCAGGAAGATGATGACCGCGGGTTCGAAAAGACTCAGCAGACGCTTGATGCGGAGCCGCGTATCCGACTCGAGGTGCCCCGCGATCCGGCTCAGCATTTCGCCCACGGAGCCGGATTCCTCTCCGACGCGGAGCATGGGCGCCATTTCGGAAGGGACGAACGGATTTCCGGCGAGCGCGGCGGAAAGTTTCGCGCCGCCCTTGAGCTTGCGCGGAATGTCCTGAAACTCCTTCGAGACCACCGGATTCTTGATGATTTTTCCGGAAATCCCGACCGTCTTGATGATTTCCACATGGTTGGCGGTCAGGATCGAAAGCGTACGGATATAGCGGCACATTTCGAGGTCGGAAACGATCTTTCCGAAGAACGGGACCTTCAGCTGGATCACGCTCAGGTTCCAGCGGAGCCGTTCGGGACCGAGCACATGCTGAAGGATCTTCCACGCCAGGAACAGCCCCAGCGGGACCATCCACCACGCATAGGAGAAAAACGTGCCCGCACCCATCAGGAACGTCATGGAAGGCGGCATCGCGCGGCCCATGTCCTGAAAAACTTTCGCGAACCGCGGCACGAACACCGTGAAGAGAAGCACCGTCACGACGGCCGTCACGCAAAGAATGGCGCAGGGATAAATGGAGCTGGAAACGATGAAGTCCTTGAGCTCCTTGCTTTCCCCCATGAACTTGTAGAGCTGATTGACCACCTCGGGCAGGCATCCGGTTTCCTCGCCGCTTTCGATCAGGTTGGCGTAATAGGCGGGGAACAGCCGGCCGTGGGAACGGATCAGCGCGGAAAATTTCTTGCCTTCGTGGAGCCCCTGCCGGAGGGAATTCACGAACTCCTTCTGCTGGGGATCGACGGCGCTTTCGGCGATGATCGCAAGGGCGCGCTCGAGCGGAATGAACGAATCGAGGAGCGGCGCGAGCTGGCGCGTGAACGAATAGGTGTCGACTCCGCCGGAACGGAAGGCGGAACGGAGATTCTTTGCGCCGTCGACGGTCTCCTCCCCGAGGAAGCGCACGGGCACGGCGTGACGGCTCCGGAGCTTGTCCAGAGCCTCCTGCCGCGTATCGGCCTCGACCAGAATCTCTTCCGGGGAAGCGCCGTTTTCCGCGGCCAGATATTTGTAAAGTCCCATGCGAAAAATCTCCTGTTACAGCTCCGCGGTGGACCGCTCCAGTTCCTCTGGCGTGGTAATGCCTGCCTTGACCTTGGCGTTGCCGTCCTGTTCGAGCGTGACCATGCCGTGCTTGACGGCGATCGCCTCCAGTTCGGAGCTGGAGGCGTTGCGGTTGACGGCGGCGCGCATCTCGTCGTCGAGGAAGAGCAGTTCGAAGATTCCGCAGCGGCCCTTGAATCCGGAGCCGTTGCAGCGGCGGCATTTGACTCCGGCGGAATCGACCTTTTTCCCGTGGCAGACGGGGCAGATTTTCCGGACGAGCCGCTGGGAAAGCACGCCGTAAAGCGCCGAGGAGACAAGGAAGTTCTCCACGCCCATGTCCAGCAGACGGGTCACAGCGCCGACCGCGTCGTTCGTGTGGAGCGTGCTCAGGACCAGGTGTCCCGTGAGGGCGGCGTTGATGGCGATATCGGCGGTTTCGCGGTCGCGGATGTCGCCCACGAGGATGATGTCCGGGTCCTGCCGCACGATGTGGCGGAGTCCGGCGGCGAACGTCACGTTGATCTTTGGGTTCACCTGCATCTGGCAGAGCCCCGCCATCTTGTATTCGACGGGGTCCTCGATCGTGATGATCTTGGACTTGCGGTCGTTGAGCTGGGCGATCACGCTGTAGAGGGTGGTGGTCTTGCCGCTTCCGGTGGGTCCCACGACGAGGATCATGCCGTGCGGAATGGAAATGAGCTTGCGGAACTGGGCCAGATGTTCGTCGGACATGCCGAGCGTCTGCAGGTCGAAGGTGATCGCCTCCTGGTTCAGCAGGCGGAGCACGATGCTTTCGCCGGTGAGGATCGGGATGGTGCTGATTCGCATGTCCAGCTCGTTCCGTCCGAGCTTGATGTTGGTGCGTCCGTCCTGCGGCAGACGGCTTTCCGCGATGTTGAGTCCGCCGATGAGCTTGATGCGGGAGGCGATGGCGGGAAACTGGTTCAGCGGGGCGGTCAGGATTTCCGTGAGAAGGCCGTCCACGCGGCAGCGCACGGCCACGTTTTCCTCGCCCGGCTCGATGTGGATGTCGCTCGCGCCCAGTTCGATCGCCTGCGTGAAGATGTCGTTGACGAGCCGGACGATGCGGGCCTCGCCGGCCATGGTGCGGAGCGTATTTTCATCGTCGACGTCGAACGCGGCGTTTTCCTTGTCCGCGGCGCCGTCGGCGGCCATCTTGGCGATCAGGCGCTCCAGAAAGGCGCGGCGGGCGAACACGAACGATGCGTCGAGGCCCCACGACTTCTTTGCAAGGAATTCGATCTGGCCGAGATTGTAGGGGTCGGCGGCCAGAAACGTGATCTTTTCGCCGTCCCATTCGAGCGG
>CAZHPP010000221.1:0-6683 GCA_964534535.1 uncultured Victivallales bacterium
CAGACATCTCGAGTGGTTCCGCAAAGCCGCAAAGACGCGCAATATCGTGTTCTCCACGCTCGGCGAGTATTTCAGACTCTTCGAAGGGAAGAAGCTGCCCGTGATCGAAGGCGAACTCGGCCCGGCCTTCAAGGGGTGCTACAGCGCATGCCACGCCGTCAAGGCGAAAATCGCGCGCGCCGGACGCCGTCTGGCCGCCGCCGAAAAGCTCGGCGTCCCGCAGTCCGAGCTCGCGGAGCCGTGGCGCGAATTCCTCTTCAACCATTTTCATGACATCCTGCCGGGAACGTCCGTCCTCAAGTCGTATGAAAACGACGTCTTCCCGGCCATCGGCTCCGTGGAAAACAAGGCGGACACCCTGATCGACATGGCGCTCGGGAAACGTTCCGCAAAGCACCCGACCCTCTTCATGAAGGAGGGCGGAATCCATGTGTGGAACCCGCATCCGCACGCCCACAGCACAATCGTTTCAGTCGACAACGCCACCGACCCGAATGCGGAAGGCTCCGACTTCAATGCGTATGCGGACGAAAACGGGGAGGAGTTCCCGATCCAGTATCTTCCGCCCGCGACGACGTTCGGGCCCTGCGGCAAGCCGTGGCAGCGCTTTACGGCCGTGATTCCCGTCGCCCCCGCCGGCGAACGGTTCCTTGCGCTTGTACGTTCCAGAACGAAATTCAGAAATGTCGGATTCGCCGAGCTCGAAAAACTCCAGAAGAAAATCTCGTTCCCCGTGTATTACGACAATACGCGCACATGGGGCTTCGGACTGGACCTGTTCTGCGACCTTGAAGGCAAAGCCGAATGCGTGAAGGTTCTTGAATACAAGGACGGCCCGGTCTGTGCGATCCTCCGCAGTTTCTGGAAATGGCGGAACTCCGCAATCCAGCTCGACCTGATCCGCTATGCCGGAATCGAAGAGTTCGGAGTCCGTGTGCGGCTCGACTGGCATGAGACGAAATGCGCGCTCAAGATGTCGTTCGCGCACGGGCTCGTCAAGCCCGAGTTCGCCGTCGCCGAGGCGTCCGCAGTCGTCACAAAGCTTCATGCCGCCGACTATGCCGGCAGCGACGCCCGCGAGTGCGAATGGAAGGACAAGGTGCTTTCGACCCTCTGGCCGCAGAGCCGCGAATCGGTGTTCGTGGACTGGTGCGCGGCGCGTTCGGGGAAAGGCATTGCCGCCGTCTTTGCGCCCGACCTCCACAGCTGCGACCATGCGGAAAACGAACTCCGGCTCACGCTGGCGCGTCCGGTGCTTTACGGCGACCATTTCCCGTTCGCGCAGAACGAGGAATACGGCTGGATGGATCAGGGCGTTTCCTGGCGCGACCTGTGGTATTATGAGGGGAAGAGCATTCCGTTCTGCGAACTGCCGCTCCGTGCGGCGGCCCGCCTGGAAAACGGCGAAGTTTCCGAAGTCACGGCCCATGCGGGCAGTCCGGGAATCGCGATCCCCGGATCCCTCCCGCCGTTCGAGGCAAAGACGACCGTGCTTTCGAGCGCCGTCCGTCTGGACTCCGGGAAATGGAAACTGACTCTCCGCAATTACGGTCCCGCCGAAACGCTTGCGCTTCCGGCCGGAGTGAAGATCCGGATGCCCGCGGATTCGCTCCGCATCGTCGAAGTCTGACGGAGACGGAGGCTCACTCCGGAAGCGATTCGAGCTCCAGAGGCTTCAGGTCCTTCCGGAGATAGAGCGGGTGCTTCGGCACGCCGTCCTTTGTGAGCTCAAGATACCGGAGACTGCAGTTCAGGGCCCGGAGTTCGGAAAATACGGCCTTCTGACGGTCGAGATATTTCCCGTGGACGCCCCACGCGCAGACGGTGAACGGGCTTTTCTTCGCGATTTCGCAAATCCAGCGGTCGTTTTCCGGACCGACGGGATCCTCCGCTGCGAGCATGTCCTTCGGGTCGGTCGCCCGGAATCCGAAGAGGTTCAGCATGTAGAAGGTATTGAACCCCCAGTCCATGGAAAAACCGCGGATTCTGCGGAGCGTGGGGTCGAGCCGGTTTTCATCGGCGGTGGAGGGGTTGAGCGCGATCCAGGCGACAGCGCGTTCCTCCGTGTCGAACAGGTCCCGCCAGGTGTGCTTCAGGACGTACCGCCATTTCCGGCAGGGCGAAAAGACGCACGGATTGCCGGATTCGTTCATTTCTTCAGCGCGCCGAGAAGATATTCGATCAGCGGGGTCGGATCTTCAAGCCCGTGCGGATGGTGTCCGCCCGGATGACGGAAGATCTTGATCGTTCCGCAGAGGGAGAGCACGCGCTTTTCCATGACGTCCGTGTTTTCATCGCAGGGGACTGTGGTGTCGTCGGTTCCTGCGGCGTGGATCAGGGGAATTCCGGCTCTGATGATCGGCTCGACTTCATCAATCGGGTTGCCGCGGAAGGCGAGCGCTTCGGCCTCGTTCCTGAATCCATAGTCGTGGATCAGCTTGACCCAGTCTTCGGGAGAGCCGTCGCCGTGGCCCTTGCCGCCGGGCCAGCTCTTGAAGTCGCAGACGGCGTTGTCGGCGTAGATGGCGCCGACCTTGTCGGTATTTTTTGCGGCCCAGTTGTAGATGTAGAGTCCGCCGCGGCTGAGGCCGAGGAGGACGGGCTTCGGGTCGAAGCCGTAATGTTCCGTGAGCTCGCGGTAGAAGACGTCCCAGTGCTTCATGGCGGAAGGGCAGCCGAAGGTGTTGCCGACCGTGATGTAGGCGACGTACCAGCCACGGCGGAGCATTTCGAGTTCGAATTTCGGGAATGCCGTGAAGAATTCGGCCTTCCAGATCCAGCGGCGGCCGGGGACGGCGCGTTTCGGGCTGACGATCCGGCATTCGCAGCCGTCGCACTGAAAGGTGTGAAGACGGTATCCGCTGTAGTCGGAGACGGTTCCGGGAAGAATGAGCTTTTTCATTTTTTCCTGATTCCCACGAATTTGTTTTTATAGTTGCGCGGCGAAAGGCCGCATTTCATCTTGAAGTAGTTGGAAAAATAATACTGGTCCGAAAACGCAAGGTGCGCAGCGATCTCCTTGATGGAAAAGCTCGAATACAGCAGCAGACGCTTGGCCAGGTCGATCTTCTTGGACATCAGGTAGTCGTAGGGCGTCATGTTGAAGGCGTCGCGGAAGATGCGGATCAGGTGCGCTTCGGAATAGTTGGTTCCGGCGGCGTATTCGGAAAGGTTGAACCCCGAATTCAGGGCCGAATCAAGATTGTCCTTGAGCTTCTGGATTTCCGGCGAATAAAGCGAGGGCACGCCGTGGACAAGCTGGGAAAGCTCGTCCACCAGCGAATGGAAGATCAGCGAGCTCTGCTGATTCACGGTGTCCGAGTTCGGATTCAGCGCGATCATCTGCTCGAAATAGTGGCGGAGCGCGCGGCATTTGCGGATGTGGTAGACATTGTCCATGGCGTAGGCGCGGATCAGGGCGGTCATGAGTTCGCCGTCCACCACGAAGAAATATTTGTGCCAGGGATTGTCCCGGTTCGGCCAGTAGGCGTGGGTGCTGCCCTTGGCGAGAATGTAGATGTCGTCGGTCTGCGGCTGGAACGTGCGGTCGTTGATGACGAGCGAGCCGGCGCCCTTCACGATGTATTCGAAGGTGCAGACTTCGTAGTTCGAGCGTTCGAAGACGGGGGTGCGCGCGTCGGCCACGGCCTTGGTGGCCGCCAGCAGGCGGAACGGGAAGTTGTTCAGAATCTGTCTCGGCGTTTCCATGCGTTTTTATCAATTTTCCATATCTTTTGTAACATACACCTCGTTTGATGAAAATTCCAGCGGAATCTGATTTTTATTGCGGAAGAGGGGGCGGAACGGGGATTGTCGGCCGTGCGCGGGGGAAGGCGTTCGCGCCGCTGTGGCAAAATCCAGACGAAACTTTTCCCCGTTCCGCTTGTTATTCCCTGTATGGGGAAGTATATTATTCAACAACTTCAGGGGATTCTTTATGGATCGGATCGGATATCTGAAAAAGAAGTGGATCTGGTTTTACACAAAAATCATCCGCGAGAACGCGACCCCCGAATTCATTGCCCGCGGCTGGGCGATCGGAATGTTCTTCGGCTTCATGATTCCGTTCGGCTTTCAGCTGATCTGCTCAATCCCGACCGCATTCCTTCTGCGCGGAAGCCGGATCGGCGCCACGCTCGGAACCCTGGCCACGAACCATTTCACGATCTGGTTCATTTATCCGTTCCAGTGCTGGGTGGGGAATCTTTTCCTCGGAAACCGGCTCACCTATGACAAGATCAGCGAGGAACTGCGGTTCCTGGTGGAAAACCAGGATTATGCCACGCTGATGAAGCTGGGCAGCGACCTGATCCTCTCCTTTTTCATCGGAGGCGCCCTGTTCGCCGCCGTTTCCACCCCGGTCACTTATCTTGCCGTGCGGAACATCGTGCGGAACTATCTGGAGCGGAAAAAAATGCGCCGGGACCGCACGGCCGGGAAGTGATTCACTCCTTCACGGGCAGGGTTTTGTCGAAGACGGTTTTCCCGTCCGCGGTGTGGAAGACGACCCGCCATGTGCCGTTCCGGAAAACGGAATTCAGGATCAGATCGCATGGCCGTTTCTGAACGAAGCGGACCATGCCCGTTTCCGAAAGCATCCGCAGAAACGATTCTGGCGGAGGCGCACCGGGTCCCGAGATCATGACAGCCGCCGGAGTTCCGGCGGAATATCCGAGCTGGATCATCTTCATGGTGACTGCCCCGGTCATGCTGTTTTCCGCGGCCGCGCGCGAAGCCGCGTCGGGAAGCCCGGAACCGGTTCCCACGAGCGAACGGGGCGGGTTGCCCTCCGGAAGAGTTTCGCATCCGGCGCACGCGGCAATCAGAAGGCCGACGGAGAGAAGGAATGAATTTCCAGACTTCATTTCGCGGTCATGGCCTCCTTCAGTGCATTCAGCAGAATCTCCGGCGTGATTCCGTCGAAGCATCTGCGGGGCGGATGGGGGCACTCCCGCCGGAAGCAGGGGGAGCATCCGATCTTGCCGAAGACGATCCGCCAGCGTTTCGAAAGGGGAGAAGTCGCGGCGGGGTCGGTGGGCCCGAACGGCGTGACCCCCGGAATTCCGCATGCCGCCGCCAGATGCATGACGCCGCTGTCGTTCGCAATGCAGGCATCCGAGCGTTTGAGAAGATAAATCAGTTCGTCCACGGAAGTGAGTCCGGCGAGGTTGAACGCGTTCGGGAGCCCGCGGATGATTTCGGCCGCTCCGTCGTGTTCGGCGGGGGACCCGGTCATGACGATGCTTCCGCCGTCCCGGATCCAGGCTTCGCAGACGGCCCGGAAACCTTCCGGATTCCAGCGCTTGGCGCCGCCGTAGGCCGCTCCCGCGGCGACGGCCAGACGCTTTCCCGGAGCTTTCATGGCATTGAGCGCCTTCTGCGGAAGCGTATTTTCTGTTGCGTGTTCGCGGAATTCCGGCATGATTCCGTTCCACGGCTGGGCGCCGAGCGCCCGGGCGATCGCCAGGTACTTTGCCGCCTGATGCGGCTTGTTGAGCGTATGGTCGAGCCGTGGAGGAAATTCGAAGGAACGCTTCATCAGGAAGGAACGGTGCCGCGCGGATGCGCCGTAAAGCCGGCGGATTCCGCAGAATCGGAACGAGAGCGCATCCCGGAACGAGTTGTTGAGGAGCACGCCGATCCCGGCCTGAAGCCGGCGGATGGAGCGGATCTCCGGAAGACGCGGGAACGCATGGGCGTCCGCGAGCGGAATCACGCGGTCGATGAACGGAAGATCGTCATAGAGTGCGGCGATTCCCTGCGGCGCGGCGACGAACAGTCCGCAGTAGTCGGGCAGGATGGTTTTGAGCTGGAGCAGGGCGGGGATCGCCATGACGGCGTCGCCGAGCCAGTTGGGACTTCGGACGAGAATTCCGTCATGGAACTCGGAAGGATCCGGCTTTTCCGGGGAAAAGACCGGAATTTCACCAATTTCAGGCGTGATTGTCATTGTCCGCATTCTTTCCTGAAAGGAGATGCACGGGGAACATTTGACGGTCCGCGGTGTCTCAATTGGCGAACCCCCTTGAATGATGGAAGGAGCCCCCCGATGAAGAAATACATGCTCAAAACGAATTCAGCCTTCACACCGGCACGCAGGAAGAAATTTTTTTCCCGGCTGAACTGCTATCTGGCGGCCTATCTGAAGCGGACGCGCGCTTCGGCGGCCGCATGCGCGGCAAAAGCCGGGAAACCCTCTTGAACGGGAAGCCGGCTCAGGCGCCCAGAACCTTCAGGACGGCGGCGGAATCCTTTGCCGCAAAGATCTTGTCGAACACGCCGGGCGCCTTGAGTGCGGTGGAGACGCTTCCGAGGAGCTTCAGATAGGCTTCCTGGTCGCGTTCGTCGGCGGCGATGAAGACGATCAGCTTGATGGGCTGTTCGTCGAGGCTTTTATAATCGGCGATGGGGTCGGCGCAGATTCCGATGATGACCAGGGGCGACGGGAATCCGGGCACGCGGATGTGCGGAAGCGCGAGTCCGCGCCCAACGCCGGTCGTCATCATTTTTTCTCTCTTCCAGATGAGTTCGCGGAGCTGGGAGTCGTCGAGAGTGCATCTGGTGGTAGCGAAAGAGATGATCTCATCAAGCACGCTTTTCTTGTTGGTGCCTTTGAGATGCAGGATACAGCTCTCGTCGAGATACTTCAGGAATTCGGGTTTCATCGTTGTTTTTGCCTTTCC
>CAZHPP010000222.1:0-6678 GCA_964534535.1 uncultured Victivallales bacterium
GCGGATGAGCAGATCTGCGCTGCCCCGGTTGCGCAGAACAAAGGTGTGCGCGACCATCTCATCCGCGGCGATGCGCCCAAAATCAAAATAGGCCGGGGCGATTTCCAGCCGCGGAGCCGGAAAGAGTCTCCTGTGATTCTGCGAAAATCGGCGCATTCCAGTTGAAAAAGTCGCCGGATGAATGTATCTTACCAGATTAATGGAAATTCTAAATTTACAGGAGAAAACGATGAAATTGATTGTCATGGCGCTGCTGATCCTTGCTGCTGCGGCGCTCCCCGTCCGCGCGGAGGACAAGGCTCCCGCAAAAACCGAAGTGAATTCAGCCCAGGCGAAAGCCGATGGGAAGGCCGTCCCGGCGAAGGCCGCGGCGGAAAAGGCCGCGCCCGCCCCCGCAAAGCAGGCTGCCGTTCCCGCCGTGAAGAAGGCGGAACCGAAGCCGGACAATCCGGCCGATCAGGTGAAGGGATTCTTCCGCGAGCTTTCCGGCAACATTTCCCGGCAGACCGGACGCAACCTTCAGTATGAACTGATCTTCACGGGCGTGACGCTGCTGATCTCCCTGCTGCTGGCCGTTGTGATCCGCTCGATCATGGCCAGCGCCCTGCTGAAGAAGATCGTCGTCGGCAAGACCGCAGGCAAAGCATTGGAACTGTTCGCGCATCCTGTCGCATGCGCGGTGTTCTTCCTCGGCATTTACATTTCGCTGCTGCCCTACTTCACAGAACTTCAGGAATCGACCTTCTTTGCGATTGAGCGTCTGTTCATCGGCGTGATGAGCGCCGTGCTTGCATGGGGCTTCTGCCGCAGCGTGGACCTCCTCGACCTGCTGGTCAACACCATGGCGAACTCCGCCGGAAACCAGCTCGACCGCATGGCGCTCGATGTGACCAAGCGCATCCTGAAGGCGATCATCGTCGTGATCGCGGTGCTGTTCATCGGACAGAACGTGTTTGAGCTCAACATCACCACCCTGCTGGCAGGCGCCGGAGTCGCCGGACTCGCCATCGCGTTCGCCGCGCAGGATGCGATCGCGAACTTCTTCGGTTCGATCATGATCCTGGTCGACCGCCCCTTCTCGGTCGGCGAACTCGTCAAGATCGACGCCCTGACCGGCGTGGTCGAAAACGTGGGACTCCGCAGCACGCGCCTGAGAACGCTTGACGGCAACCTGATCACCGTCCCCAACAAGAATACCGCCGGCGCCTCCATCGAGAACATTTCCGTGCGTCCCTACGTCAAGTCCGTGATCGACATCGGAATCACCTACGACACTCCGTATGAAAAAGTCATGGAAGCCATGAAGATCCTTCGCGACATCTTCAGCGATCACGAGGGCATGACGCCCGATCTTCCCCCGATGGTCAACTTCACCGAATTCGCCTCCTGTTCGCTGAACCTCCAGGTGATCGTGTGGTACCATCCCGGCGACTGGGCGAAGAACATGGCGTTCCGCAACCGCACGAACCTTGAAATCCTCAAGCGCTTCGGCCAGGCCGGAATCGACATGGCCTTCCCGACTTCCACGACCTATCTCACGACCGACCCGAAGCGTCCGGTCGAATTCAAGATCAAACAGGACAAGTAATCCTCCCGGAGGAACTCCCATGAGCGGAAAAGGACTGGCGCTCGGCATCGATCTCGGCGGAAGCAAGATTTATGCGGTCGTGACCGGGCCGGCGCACCGGGTCCTGGCTTCGGCCAAGATTCCCACCGACCCTTCCGCCCATGCGGAAAAAACCGCCGCAGCCATGAAGTCCGCCGCCATGGAAGCCCTCGGAAAACTCGGGCTGACCCCGGCCGACGTCGAATTCCGCGGCGCGGCGGTCCCCTCCAGCGTCGACCCCGCGACCGGAGACTGTCTCCAGGCCGTCAACATGGGCTGGAAAACCGCTTCCATGCGCGAAATCCTGCAGTCGGTCTTCGGATGCTCCTTCGTGCTCGGGAACGACGGCAATCTCGGTCTGCTCGCCGAGTACACCTGCGGCGCGGCAAAGGGGTTCGACTCCGCAATCGGATACTTCATCGGAACCGGGCTCGGCGGCGGAATCATCCTCAACGGAAAACTCCTCACGGGAAAGACCGGGCTCGGCGGCGAGCTGGGGCACATGGTGGTTCGTGCCGGCGGACGCCGCTGCGGCTGCGGGCATCGCGGCTGTGCCGAGGCCTACTGCAGCAAGCTCGCGTTCGTGAAGGCCATCAAGAAAGAGGTATTCAGGCGCGGAGGTGCAACCCTGCTGGACGACGAACGTCTCAACCATGACACCCGCAACATCAAAAGCAAATACCTCGCCAGGGCCTATGCCGAAGACGATCCGAGCGTACGGAAAATCGTCGACAAGGGGCTCCGGATGCTGGGAATCGCGGCCGCGTCCGCCTGTGCCGCGCTCGCCCCCCAGTGCGTGATTCTGGGCGGCGGCTTCACCGAGGCCATGGGCAAGGCCGTGCTGCCGCCTTTCGCCGTCTCCTTCCGCCGGAATCTTTTCGAAATCGATCCTTCCAGAATCGCGATCCGGCTTTCCGCGCTCGGAGACGATGCCGTGGCTGTCGGCGCGACCATTCTTGCAAGAGGAGGCGTGGAACTTCTATGAAAGACCTGCTGGCATCCATCGACGTCGGCGCGCATTCCGCCCGGCTCCTGATCGTGGAGCACAAGCCCGGAAGCGGCGAATACGAGGCGATCGAAGACCTCGAAATCCCCGCTCCGCTCGGCGCGGACGTGTTCCGCACCGGTTCGATCGGAGACAAATCGGTGAGCGTCCTCTGCGGCATCCTGAAAAAATTCCGCGCCAAGATGGACGAGTACCGGATCACCCGGTGCTGCGCCTGCGCCACGAGCGCGGTCCGCGAGGCTTCCAACGCCGAAGTCTTCCTGGAACGGGTCCGCTTCCGCACGGGACTCAAGCTCGGAATCCTTACCGGTGCCGACGAGGCCCGGCTGGGGTATATTTCCGTGGTCTCCAGGCTGAATCCGGATCTCGGATTCGCAGAAAAACGTGTGCTTCTGGCCGATATCGGGACCGGCGCGTGCCAGGTCAGCTCCTATGACCGCGGACTCATGCGCTTCACGGAAACCGTCAAGCTCGGAACGCTCCGCACGCCGGAAAATCTTTCCGGAGAGACGGCCCCCGAACTCCGCGCCGCCGCGATCCGCCGCCTGACCGATTCCGCCTTCGGCGAGCTTGCCAGCCTTTCCGCAAAGCTCGACAGCGACTGTCTCGTTGTGACCGGCGGTTCCGTGCGCGCTATGCTTGCGATCGCGGGAATCCGTCCCGCCGGACTCAAGGACGTACGGGAGCTCCGTCCCGACGAGTTCGAAACCATTTCGCATCTCGTCCGGACCTCTTCCATTGAAACCCTCTGCGAAAAAGCTTCGCTGCGTCCGGACATTGTCGAGGCCGTGCTTCCCTGCTGCATGATGATCGAATCGCTGCGCGCCATCACGGGCGCCGCAACGATCCTGGTCCCCATGATTTCCACAAAGTACGCGCTGATGGAGGACTTCATCGCGCGCGAAGCGGGGCTCCCCGATCCGTTCGAGCCGCAGCTGTTCGCCATGGCCGCCCTGACCGCCCGCCGCTACGGCTGCGATCCGGATACCATCGAGACGACTTCGTTCTTCGCCGAAGAACTGTTCAACCGGCTCCAGCCGCTTCACGGCATGGGGCACCGCGAACTGGTGCTCCTGAAAGTCGCCGCCCGGCTCTGCCGCACGGGACTTTTCATCAACAACGAAGGCTATCACAAGAGTTCGTGCTTCATCCTCATGAATACGGAAATTCCGGGGCTGACCCTGGAGGAGCGCAAACTCGCCGCCATGATCGTCCGCTACCACAGGAAGGCCCTGCCTTCCAGCCAGCATCCGGATTATGCCGCGCTCACGCCAGAGGAGCGCGCCGAGGTCGCCAAGCTTGCCGCCCTGCTGCGTCTGGCCTGCGGACTCGCGCGGCTTTACGCCCCCGGCGACAAGATGCACCTGAAAATCGAACCGGAGCAGGTGGTCGTTTCCATGGACGCGCCATCGAAAACAGCCGCAGTCGGCGGAATCGACACTTCGCTTTTCAACTTTGCCTTTGCCGAAAAAATCATTTTCGCCTGAGGAGTCACCCATGTTCAAGAACAATGACAAATATCTGAACCGCGATCTCAGCTGGCTTGAGTTCAACGCGCGCGTCCTCGACGAGGCCGCCGACCGGCTCAGCCCGCTCCTCGAACGCCTGAAATTCATCTCCATCTTCAGCTCCAACCTCGACGAGTTCTACATGGTCCGCGTCGCCGGAGTCAGCCGCCAGCTTCACACCGGGAAAATCAAGGTCTACAAGGGCTCCGGCTATTTCCCGCATGAACTCATGTCCGCCATCGACCGCAGGGTGCGGACCCTCACCGCGCGCCAACACCGCTTCCTCTACGGGGAAATCCTGCCCGCACTCGAAAAAGAGGGCGTGAAGCTCTCCTCCTGGGACAGCCTGCCGCCCGCGCTCCGCGACAACATGCGCCGCATTTTCCTGGAGAAGATTTTCCCCGTGCTCACGCCGATCGGGATCGACTCCTTCCATCCGTTCCCGCTGATTCCCAACCTCGGGCTCGAGCTGCTGATCCGGCTCCGCAAGCCGGGCGAGACGCACGACCGCTTCGCCGTCATGGAAGTGCCCTCCGGCCTTCCGCGGTTCATGGAAGTCGAATCCAATGGCCGCGCCCACACCTTCATCACGCTCGAAAACCTGATCTCGAACAACCTCGACTCCCTGTTCGGCGGATTCGAGCTCCGTGAATGCTCCGCGTTCCGCATCACGCGGGACATGGATTTTTCCATCGACGAGGAATCCGTTGCCGACCTTCTCACGGAAATTCAGGTTGCGCTCCAGAAGAACGCAAAGCGCAACATCGTCCGTCTGGAGATCGCTTCCGCCATGAAGCCTTCCTCCCGCGCATGGCTCCTCAGGATGCTCGGAGTCGGGAGCGAAACCGTGTTCCCGTGTGCCGAGGAAATCAACCTGAAGTCCTTCTTCGAACTTTCCGGAATCGACCGTCCCGACCTCAGGAACGAAGAGCTGACGCCGCTGCCGTCGATTCACATTCCGCGCGACAAGACCATTTTCGAGACGATCCGCGAACAGGGCTCCTTCCTGATGCATCACCCGTTCGAATCGTTCGACCCTGTGGTGCGGTTCCTGGACGAGGCCGCCTCCGATCCCGATGTGCTCGCCATCAAGCAGACCCTCTACCGCGTCAGCGGAAATTCGCCTGTCGTCAAGGCCCTGATCCGCGCCGCCCTGAACGGAAAGCAGGTTTCCGTCCTGGTCGAGCTCAAGGCGCGCTTCGACGAGGAGAACAACATCAACTGGGCGCGCGAACTGGATGCCGCCGGAGCCCATGTGGTTTACGGCGTGGCCAACCTCAAGGTGCACTGCAAAGTGCTGCTCGTCGTCCGCCGCGAATCCAACGGAATCCAGCGCTACATGCACCTCGGGACGGGCAACTACAACGACAAGACCGCGCGGCTTTACACCGACCTCGGCATGTTCACGAACGACCGCGCGATCGCCTCGGACGTTTCCTCTCTTTTCAACGTGATCACCGGCTTTTCCACCCCGCCCTCCTGGAACAAGCTGCTGGTGGCTCCGTTCAACATGCTGGATCATCTGATTTTCCTGATCGACCGCGAGGCCGGACTTTCCACGGCGCAGAATCCGGGTTCCATCCGGATGAAGGTCAATTCCATGATCGATTACGAGGTCATTTCCCATCTTTACGACGCGGCCCGGAAGAACGTGAAGATCGAGCTCGTGGTGCGCGGAATCTGCGGGATCAATCCGTTCTCGCTTCCGGAAAAGTACAGGAAGAACATTTCCGTGGTCAGCATCATCGACCGTTTCCTGGAGCATTCACGGATCTACCGGTTCGGCAACAACGGTTCGCCGGAATACTATCTCGGCAGCGCGGACGTGATGCAGCGGAATCTCCGCCGCCGGATCGAGGTGCTTTTCCCCGTCGAAAAGCCGGAGTCCCGTGCCGAACTCGACTTCATCCTCGATTGCGAGCTCAACGACCGCAGGAAGGGCCGCGGTCTGATCGGCAAGGGGATTTATTCCCGGACTTATACCGGAACCGCAGCATTTGCGGAATCGCAGAGCCAGCTGAAAATCTACCGCTATTACAAGGAGCGGTACAAGAAGTTCCGGGCCGCGAAGCACGACACGTCCGGGATGCTCACGGTCTTCAACGCCCCGAAAAACAGCTGAAGCCGACATCCCTTCAGGTTCTCGGTCCGGGCATGCGCGGATGCGGACATTTTTCTTCGAATTCGTTCCTTCCGTGAAAAATCATTTGCCAAACCCGGGAAGGCGTGTTATATTCCGGATGACATGATATCACCCTGTTCAATATGAGGTTTTTCCCATGGAACGCAACGGTTTGTTCATTTCAGCGGAAATCGGAATCAATCACAACGGCAGTCTGGAACTGGCGAAAAAAATGATCGACTCCGCGGTCGCCGCAGGATGCGATGCAGTCAAGTTCCAGAAACGCACTGTCAACGCCGTTTATACGAAGGAGTTTCTGGATTCTCCCCGGGAAAGCCCGTGGGGAAAAACGCAGCGTGCCCAGAAGGAGGGGCTTGAATTCGGCGAAAAGGAATATGATGAAATCGACCGGTACTGCCGTGAAAAGAAGATTCAC
>CAZHPP010000223.1:0-6655 GCA_964534535.1 uncultured Victivallales bacterium
GGTGTTGATTTCGCGGTCCCAGTCGTAGGAGAATCCGAGGGACTGGATCTGGCGTTTGAACGTGGCGATGTTCTTCGCCGTGGTCACGGCCGGATGCGTGCCGGTCTCGATCGCGTACTGTTCGGCCGGAAGACCGAAGGCGTCCCATCCCATGGGGTGCAGCACGTTGAAGCCGTTCATGCGTTTGAAGCGGGAATAGATGTCCGTGGCGGTGTAGCCTTCCGGGTGCCCCACATGAAGCCCTGCGCCGCTGGGGTACGGGAACATGTCGAGCACATAGAGTTTCTTCTTCGGGCTGAGGTCTTCTGCGCGGAAGGTCTTATGTTCAAGCCAGTAGTGCTGCCACTTCTTTTCGATTTCTGAGAAATTGTATTCCCGGGGTTCCATGATTCGGCTTTCTTTCTTATTTTTCAAGTTCGTTGATTCGTGTCGAGAGTTTGACGATGAGATTCTTCGCCGTTTCGCTGAAGCGGAGATACGCGTACTGCTCAAAACCGGCCACAATGAGGCAGGCGAGCGAGAGCGCCAGGACGATCCAGACGTTCGCGCTCGCGACGGCCGCACCGGAGATCAGCAGCGCCAGAAACGCAATGCGGATTCCGGCGCTCCGCTTCATGCGCTGCATGAGCGCGCGGTCGCCGCTCCGTACCAGCAGCCGCTCCTCTTCCGGTGTGAATTCGAGCCGCTTCATGATTCCGCGGTCACGCCTTCCTGGCGGAATGGATCGTCAGGATGAATCCGAGCGCAACGCCGAGTGCGGCGCCCATCAGCACGCGGTATTCCGCCGGAAGCAGGAACGTCACCGTATGCGCCGGCATCCAGAACCACACGATCGATTTCGGAATGAACGATCCCCACGCCTGCTTGTTCAGTCCTTCCAGGAATGCCGCTCCGCCGATGAACCTGCCCGCCGCGATCACGCTGTTCGCCCATTCGTGCGCGAGCATCATCGGATACGCGAAGATCAGGTTCATCCACACGGAGGTGGAAATGGCAAACAGGAGCGTGTTCCAGAAGGATTTGTCCGTATGGATGTTGCTTCCGAACCACAGGTGGTCGCCCATGATGTTGCCCATGCCGGTTCCGAAGATTCCGAAGGCGAGCGCCATGATGCAGCCGAAGATTCCCCACACGATCACGCGGACGGGGAACTTCGAGACGGCCCAGCTGCCGGTTTTCATGCGCTGCTTGAGCATTTCGCCGAACATGGCGAGCGTGGCGAACTTGAGGAAGCCCATGATGTACGGGAACTGTTTCGTCACGTTCCCGAAGTTTTCAAGGCCCTTTGTGGAGAATCCTGCCCAGAAGAAGTGCGGCGAAGCCTTGTCCAGAAGTTTGCCGATCGAGGAACTGTCGACTCCGTAGTTGAACGGGAAGAAAATGACGAGCAGTACAAAGAGAACGATGAATGCGATTCCGATCCAGTCGGCGGTCTTGAGTTTCATTTCGGGAACTTCCTTCTGTTGATATGAGTTAAAAAAGTGAAAAGCCTGATTTCGAGAATTTTTCCATAGCGGCGGGGAACATCTTCCCGAGTGCGGCGGGGTCGCCGGGAGTGTAGTCGGCGTACTCGAATCCCGGCGCGCAGAACGCTCCGATGAGCGCCCAGTCGTCCGGCGAACGGGATTCTGTCAGGGTCGTCTGCCAGGTTCCGGCGGGGATCACGCTCTGCGGGGAATCCGGTCCGATCGTGCGCTCTCCGCACGAACCTTCCGGGAAGATCAGAAACTGGCGCAGCGGCGTGGTTCCGGCATGCCAGGCCCAGAGCTCGTCGCAGGCGACCCTGTGCCAGGCGGAGCGGGCGGAGCCGGGGAGAAGATAGTAAATGGACGTTGCCGCGGCATGTCTGCCGTCGGCCGCCCTGGCGGAGCTCCGGTAAATTTCGCGGAAGTAGCCGCCCTCGATGTGTTTTTCGAGTTTCAGTTTTGTGATGATCTGTTCCGCGGTGGTCTGTGTCATAAAAAAGAACGCCGGGTGGTGTTTGGGCACCCGGCTTTCCGGTAATTGAGGGGATCTGAGATCCCGGGATTACTTCAGATAGACGCCGACGAATTCGTCGCGGCGGTTCTTGGCGCGTCCGGCTTCGGAATCGTTGGGCGCAGCGGGCTTTTCCTCGCCGTAGCTGACGGTGCAGATGCGGTCTTCGGTGATGCCCTTTTCAAGCAGATAGTCCTTGGCTGCAAGGGCACGGCGCTCGCCGAGTCCGCGGTTGTATTCGTCGCTGCCGACATCGTCGCAGTTGCCTTCGATGATCACGCCGGTTCCGGCATGGCTGGAAAGATAGCTGGCGACGGCTTCGAGCTTGCCGGTCTGGTCGGACTCGATGCGGGACTTGTCAAACCGGAAATAGACGGGCTCGAACACGAGTCCGGGGATCCGGGACTTTCCGAAAATCAGAGAGGAATCGTTCGGGCCTTTGCTGTTCCAGTCGCCCGGGCCGTTGCGTCCGTTGCGTCCGAATTCGGCGCCCTTGTGGTCGAATTCGCCGCCGTTGCCGCCGTTCTTGCCGCCTTTCGCGCGGAACATTTCGAGCTCGTCGTCATCGTCCGAGTCGAACAGTCCGCAGCCGGTGCATCCCAGGATCAGAGTCGCGGCGAAAACGCCCGCCATCAATCCTCTTGCTATAAACATTTTTTCGTTCTCCTTGCAAATTGTTTAGTTTTTGTTTAAAAAACTGTTACTCTTGCAATGTACCGTGTTTTTCCGAATTTTCAAATGTCCGCGCATTTTTTTTTGCGTTTTTATTGCGTTTTTTCCTTGAAAATCTCATTTTCCCCGGAACTTTATTTGAGAAACCGCTGTTTACATGGTATATTGTTCAGTTGTACAAATCCCCAGACAGGAGGCAAAACCATGTGGAATTATACGGACAAGGTAATGGACCACTTTCTGAACCCCAGAAACGTGGGCGAAATAAAAAACGCGGACGCCACCGCCGAAGTCGGCAACATGACCTGCGGCGACGCTCTCCGCATCTTCCTGAAAATCAAGGACGATAAGATCGAGGACGTCAAATTCAAGACCTTCGGCTGCGCCAGCGCCATCGCCTCCAGCTCCGTCCTCACCGAAATCGTCAAGGGAATGACCCTCGACGAGGCCGAAAAAGTCACCAACCGCGAAATCGCCGACAAACTCGGCGGACTCCCGGAAGAAAAAATGCACTGCTCCGTCATGGGCATGGAGGCCCTCCAGGCCGCAATCGCCGACTACCGCAGAAAACACGGCGAGAAAGTCGCGGAGACCGACGGCGTCAACGACCACGAAGGCCGCATCGTCTGCAAATGCTTCGGCGTCACCGACGTCAAGATCCGCCGCGTCGCCAAACAGAACAACCTCCATACCGTCGAGGAAGTCACCAAATATACCAAGGCCGGCGGCGGCTGCGGCGCATGCCTCGACCAGATCCAGCAGATCCTCGACGCCCTCTGGAAGGAAAAGGCTCCCGAAACGCCTTCTTCCGACAAAAAGGACAACTTCGATTCCCTTTCCGTCGTCCAGAAGGTCATCCGCATCCAGTCCGTCATCGACAAGGAGATCCGCCCCATCCTGGAACACGACGGCGGCGACATCGACCTCATCGACATCGACGGCGACACCGCGATCGTCCGCATGAAGGGCCACTGCTCCGGATGCATGGCCTCCAAAGTCACGCTCAAAAACCTCGTCCAGGCCAAACTGAACGAATTCGTTTCGGACAAGATCCGGGTCAGGGAGGCTGAATAATCCATGAATTCCGCCGATGCCAAACATGTAATCTATTTCGACAACAACGCGACTTCCTGCGTGGCGCCTGAAGTCTTCGAGGCCATGACGCCGTTCCTCACGAAGCTTTACGGCAATCCCTCCAGCATCCACGCCTTCGGCGGCCAGGTCATGGCCTATGTCGACGAAGCCCGCGAAAAACTCGCAAAGCTCCTCGGCGCCGTTCCCGGCGAAGTCATCTTCACCAGCTGCGGAACCGAAAGCGACAGCGCCGCCATCTACAGCGCTCTCAGCCTCTGCACGAAAAAACGCAAGGTCGTCTGCTCCACCGTGGAACATCCCGCCGTCCTCAACCTCGGACTCGAGCTCGAGCGCCGGGGCTATGAAGTCGTACGCATCCCGGTCGACTCCAAGGGACGTCTCGACATGGATTTCGCGGCCTCCGCCATCGATACCGACACCGCCGTCGTTTCCGTGATGTGGGCCAACAACGAAACCGGAAACATCTATCCCGTCGAACAGCTCGCCGAACTCGCCCACAGGCAGGGTGCCCTGTTCCATACGGACGCCGTCCAGGCCACCGGAAAAATCCCGATGCACCTTGACGATTCCCCGATCGACATGCTGAGCCTTTCCGGACACAAGCTCCATGCGCCCAAGGGAATCGGCGCGCTGTATGTGAAGCGCGGCGTGCGCTTCCATCCGTTCATCGTGGGCGGACATCAGGAGCGCGGACGCCGTGCCGGCACTGAAAACGTGGCCGAAATCGTCGGCCTCGGCAAGGCCGCCGAACTCGCGTATGCGAACCTCGAGACGGAAAACGTCAGGGTCAAGGCGCTGCGCGACCGTCTCGAAGCCGGACTTCTCGCCCGGGTTTCGGATACCCGCGTGAACGGCGATCCCGAACACCGTCTTCCGAACACCTCGAACATCTCCTTCGAGTTCATCGAAGGGGAGTCGATCCTGATGCTTCTGGACCGTTTCGGAATCTGCGCGTCCAGCGGCAGCGCGTGCACGACCGGAAGTCTGGAGCCGTCGCACGTTCTCCGCGCGATGGGAGTGCCCTATACGGCGGCGCACGGCGCGATCCGCTTCAGTCTTTCCCGCTACAACACGCAGGAGGAAGTGGATTTCGTGATTGAGAAGGTGCCGCCGGTGATCGAGCGGCTCCGCTCCATTTCACCTTATTGGAAGGGCGCGAAGAAGTAACCGGATGTCAGGGGCTGCTCGCCCCCGACACCTCATCGGCAGGACTCAAGGAGCCCTGCACCCTGCGCAAAAAATTCAATTTTTTGCGCACGTTTTTTATCGACGCCTGCCGCCTGGACCCCAAAATCCCTGAAAGACCATCCTGTTTCACAGGAAGCGGTACATGGGATAAGTTTGCATTTTTAATTTTTCCAACTCAAAAGAGGGGATTCTTTGAAAAAATGCGAAAGACCCTCTTGACAAAGCGGAGGGGTTGTGTTATAATATTAGTAAACTAGTTTACCACAAGGCAGAAAACAGGAAGAAAATGGTCGGGATCAAGCAGATTGCGGAAGAGGCCGGGGTCAGCAAGACGACGGTTTCGTTTGTGCTGAACGGGCGGCACGAACACGGGATGCGCGTATCGGCGCCCGTGGCGGAGCGTGTGCTTGCGACGGCGAAGCGTCTCGGCTATGTCCGCAACGAACTGGTTCAGGCGATGGTCAAGGGCAGAAGCCGTGTGATTGCCGTCATCGCGAATTTTTCCGGATTCATGATGCCGATCATCCAGGGATATTCCGATGAAGCGGCGAAACATGGATATTCCATTACTCTGATCCCGCTGGAGAACAGCAGCTTGAATACGGCATTCATGAAGGCGGTCTCCTGCCGGGTGGCCGGAATCATCACTCCGGGACTTCCGCGCGAAACAGTCCTGGAACAACTGGGACAGGATGCCGGAAAATACAATATCAGACTTTCCGCCGCCATCCTGAAAAAAAATCCTTTTGATCAGAAGGGTTCTGCCGAGAAAGCGGTGGAGTACCTGTTTTCCCTCGGGCATCGACGCATTGCGTGTTTCAATGAGGAAACTTTCATCACCAGTCTCCGCAGAAAAGGCTATGAAGACGTCATGAAGGCGCATGGGGAAACAGCGGTAATTTTCAGGCCGCCGCAGCTGGATGCAATGATTGATTCCAGGCCTGACGCTGTGTTCTGCGGACATGACGGGCTGGCGGCGCAGCTGATGCAGCGCATGTATGAGCGGAATCTCCGGGTCCCCGACACGTTTTCCATCATGGGGTTCGGCGGGACGGAAAGCGCTGCAGCCATGGCTCCGGCATTGAGCACCGTGAACGAACCGTACTATGACCTTGCCTTGTCCACCATTCGCTGGATCATCAACTTCTGCAATGGAATTCCGGTTCCGGAATATCAGCCGAGAATCGCCGATCTGGTGATCGGCGGGACCACGGCCCGGAGAATCTCGTCATGAACATCGGGTGCGGTCGGCCGCATGAGAAACATTTTCTCTCTGCATAGCCGGAAGGGCACTGAAATAATATTACGGCAGTTTCAACAGGAGTTGTAAAATGGTCAGGATGAATGAGTCGGCAGTACGAAATCGTTCCCGTCAAGCGAAGTTTTTTACATTAATAGAGCTTCTGGTGGTAATCGCGATTATCGCGATTCTGGCCGGAATGCTTCTTCCTGCACTGAACAAGGCAAGAGAAAGGGCACGTCAGATCAAATGTGTTTCGAACAATAAGCAGATCGGCACGGCGATCAGCCTCTACGGCAGCGACAACAATGATGCTTTCCCGTATGTGGTGGAAAGTCCGGCCCTCACATTGATGCAGCTGTGCTATCTTGTCGGCCCGTATCTGAATCTCAGAGAAAAGTCTTCGGCTGAAATTCTGGTATGCCCATCTCTGAAGACAGAAACGGTCCCGCTTTATTCGACCGAATATCCGTATAATTATAA
>CAZHPP010000224.1:0-6622 GCA_964534535.1 uncultured Victivallales bacterium
GGGCATCGGAATGACGCGGACCGATTTCCATTGGACGGCGCTGCGGGCATTGCCGCATGTGATCTCCAAAAACAAACGGGGACAGTCCGGACTGTGGGGGCACGCCATCTCCGGCGATTTGCCGATCGTCCTGCTGAAAATCGGCAATCCGGCCAATATTGAACTCGCCCGTCAACTGGTACAGGCTCACGCTTATTGGCATCTCAAGGGGCTTACCGTCGATCTGGTGATCTGGAACGAGGATACCGGCGGCTATCGGCAGATTCTTCACGATCAGATTTCCGGATTGATCGCCTCCGGGACGGAAAACAATGTCACCGACCGCCCCGGCGGAATTTTCCTGCGCAACACGGCGTTGATTTCCGAGGAAGACCGCATCCTTATTCAGAGCTGTGCGCGAGCCATTCTTTCGGATCGTCGCGGCACATTGCGCGAACAGATCGCCGGACGCGCCGCCAAACCGGCGTCCATGCCGCGCCTCCAGCCTTCCATGCCGAAATATCCGGACGCGCCGGATTCTCCGGAGCTTCCGTCGCGCGGTTTTTCCGCCGATGCGCGGGAATACGTCATTCCGCTCGCGCCGGGCGTCGTCACCCCCGCGCCGTGGATCAACGTGCTGGCCAATCCCAACTTCGGAACCATTGTTTCGGAGAGCGGACAGATGTGCACCTGGTATGGCAATGCCCATGAATTCCGTCTCACCCCGTGGGAAAACGATCCGGTATGCGATACCGGCGGGGAAGCGTTTTATTTGCGGGACGAGGAGAGCGGATTTTTCTGGTCGCCGATGCCATTCCCATGCGGCGGAGCGCGTCCATTTGTCGTGCGGCACGGATTCGGGGTTACGACATTTTCCGGAAGCTCCTCCGGAATTCACACGGAAACAGCGGTTTTTACCGCGTCGGACGCCGCCGTTAAATTTACGGTGATCAAAATCAGGAACACCTCCTCCCGTACCCGCCGTCTTTCCGTCACCGGCTGCGCCGAACTCGTGCTCGGCTCGCAGCAGACAGCCACCCGGATGTCGGTGATTACAGAGATCGACCGGATGACCGGAGCACTGTTCGCACGCAACCGGTATCATTCGGAATTTTTCCACGAAACAGCTTTTTTCGACGCCGATGCGCCGAACCGGAGCGTCAGTTGCGACCGGCTTGAATTTCTCGGTCGGTGCGGCGGCATGAACGACCCCGCGGCCATGCACCGGACCCGGCTTTCGGGACGAACCGGAGCCGGGCTTGATCCCTGTTTTGCCATCCGGGTCAACCGGACGCTGGCTCCGGGGGAGGAGTGCGAAATCATTTTCCGGCTCGGTTGCGGCGTCGATGCGGACGACGCGCGAACGCTCGTGCGGCGGTTCCGCGCCCCTCGTGCGCCGGAAACAGCGCTGACTTCCGTCGTCGCCGACTGGAAAGAACGGCTTGGCGGCATCCGGGTGGAAACTCCGGACCATGCCTTGAACGCTTTCGCCAACGGCTGGCTTCTCTACCAGACCATCGGCTGCCGGTTGTGGGCGCGGTGCGCCAAATACCAATCCGGCGGCGCGTTCGGATTCCGCGATCAGCTTCAGGATGTGACGGCGCTGCTGCAAACCAACCAGGAATTGGTGCGAAACCATCTGCTGCTGGCCGCCGCACACCAGTTTCAGGAGGGAGACGCGCAGCATTGGTGGCATCCGCCCATGAATCGCGGAGTGCGCACCCATTGTTCGGACGATTATCTGTGGCTTCCCTACACGGTCTGCCGCTATGTACAGACGAGCGGGGACACGGGGGTTCTGGAGGAGTCGCTTCCGTTTCTCAAAGGGCGGCCGGTCAATCCGGAGGAAGATTCCTATTATGATCTGCCAGCGCGCTCGGAGGAGTCGGCGACGCTCTATGAACACTGTGTGCGGGCGATTCGCCGCGCACTGGTGTTCGGCGTTCACGGTTTGCCGCTGATCGGTTCGGGCGATTGGAATGACGGCATGAATCAAGTCGGAGCCAAAGGCAAAGGGGAAAGTGTCTGGCTGGGCTTTTTCCTCTGCGATGTACTGCGAAAATTCGCTGACCTCGCCGAACGGCGTCACGATTCCGAGTTCGCCGTTCTCTGCAAGAGCGAAGGGGAATCACTTCGGCGCAATCTGGATCGTCACGCCTGGGACGGCGCGTGGTATCGCCGCGCCTATTTTGATGACGGAACGCCATTGGGAAGCGCTGAAAATACGGAATGCCGAATTGATTCAATCGCGCAGAGCTGGTCGGTTCTCTCCGGCGGCGGCGATCCGGAAAAAGCACGGATGGCGATGCGGTCGCTTTCCGAAAATCTGGTGGATCGCGAACACCGCCTTGTCCGGCTGCTGACGCCGCCCTTTGACCGGTCGAACCTGGAGCCGGGCTATATCAAAGGATACGTCCCCGGCGTCCGTGAAAACGGGGGACAGTACACCCACGCGGCGGTCTGGGCTGCGATGGCGTTTGCACGTCAGGGGGATGCCGGGCGGGCGTGGGAACTCTTTCACATGCTGCTGCCGCTTCACCATGCGGAAACGCCGGAGGCATGTGATCGTTATATGGTGGAACCGTATGTCATGGCGGCGGATGTCTACGCGGTTGCGCCGCATACAGGGCGCGGCGGCTGGACATGGTACTCCGGATCGTCCGGCTGGATGTACCAGCTGATTCTGGAAACGCTGCTTGGCGTAACGCTGGAAACGGATCGATTGCAAATCCGTCCCTGCTTTCCGAAGGAGTGGAAAGAGTACACGCTTCGCTACCGTTATCGCCAAACATGGTATCACATTCGCGTGGAGCAAGCACCTTCCGATTCCATCACACTGGATGGCGTTCTTCTGGACACGCCATATCTGCCGTTGACCGACAACCACAAAGAGCACCTTGCGGAAATCCGGAGGGCGTTTTGATGCAAAGGAGTTGAGAACGCCATGGATTTGTGTTCCTCTTGAAAGCTGCAAATCATGGATTCCCCAATCTTCGGCATGGCTGCAACATAGTCCAATTTCAGGGCAGGATTCGATTTAGCTCCGGTGGGTTGCTGTTTTTCCCGGCGAGATAGTGTCCCGGCGCGATCCGTCGCCGGGCACAGACTTCCCGCACCTTCTGCACGACTTCAAACAATCGGGCACGGCCGGGAATTCCGTAGGATTTCAGCGCTGGCGACACCGCGAGACAGATGGTCTTTTCCGTCCGGCTTTCATCGGCCACGACCAAGTTCGTTGTAAGCGGATCAAGCCCTCGCTCGACGCACTCTACCGAGGCGTAGAACGATTTCAGGTCAATGGCGATGTATATGTGGCCTTTTATCATGCTTCTCGAGAAAATCTTTACTGACTTTACTTTGTGTAATTTACACCGTCTTTGTTGCGAAAACAAATATGATGTTATGTTTACGCAAAGGCTTTTCGATTAAAGAAACATGTTTTTAGTCAAAGAGCTTCTCGTTACATTATTTCGGCCATCATTTCGACGCAACGGCGTTTCTGCTCGACTTGCGGATGGACATAAAGATTTAGGGTCATATTGACCGATGAATGTCCCAGCAACTCACTGACGGTCTTGCAATCGCCGCCGGCCTCAATGCACCGTGTCGCAAAAGTGTGTCGCAAAACGTGAAAATTGAATTTTGAAATCTCATTTTTATTTAAGAAACTATCAAAAAATGTGCGAAACGTTCGAACCTCTACACATTTTTCATGACCGCTGATAAAAAAGGTTTGAGTATCATTTGTTTGAAATCTTCTAAGGACGGGAAGTAACAATTGCGATATAGGAATGCTTCTTGCCGAGGAACGTGTTTTGGGAGTAGCCATCAATAATTTGGACTTTCCGGCTCCAGTCAAGTCTTTTTTGTAAATTCGTTGAACCGTTTGGGTCACATTGATCATTTTGTTTTCCAAATCAATATTTCCCCAACGCAATGCACAAACTTCACCAATTCGCATCCCGGTATAGAGACTCAATAAGATACCGGCGCTTTTAGGGGTTAAAGATAGATAAACGGCCTGAATGAGTCTCTGCTGTTCAGCAGGCGGAAGCACTGTTACCTTATAATGATTTTGATTGTTCGGGAACCTAATTTCATATACTGCCAACGGGATCTTTTTCAAACGCATGGCATCCCGCAAGGAGTTTTTCAGTACAATAATAATGTCTTTGGCTGAGCGTTCTCCCATGCCGCCTGTCCCATCAAGCCTTCCATTTTTGAGCAATTCGAATGCGTATTCTTGAATAATTTCCTCGTTAAATGCATCCAATTCAAAATGCGAAAATTTTGGTAAAAGGTGATTAACCGCGATGTTAGAATAGGCCGCAAATGTTGATTCCTTTACCAATTGTTCCTTCCGCGAAAGCCACTGTTCAATCCATGCTGCGTACTGCATTTTCTTATCCTTATGTATTTGTTGTTTTGAGAGAACCTCTCTATATAATGGACACCATATCCTCTATGTATTCAATTTGAGGGGTAACTGCCGAACTAGTGGAGAACTGCGGAGAAAAGAGGGTGGCAATGTGTTCGGGTTGGGAAGTCGAACCCCAATCAGCATCACATTGCTTGTAAAAAATCCAGCTTCCGACCGAAAAACGGCAGAAATTCATTATCGAGACATCGGAGATTATTTGCCCCAATCGGATAAGCTGACAAAAGTAAAAGAGCTTTCCAGCATCCTTAATCCGGAAATGGCGTTATCCTCAATTACACCCAATGAGGCGCACGACTGGCTCAACCAACGTGATGGAATTTTTGAAACATTTATTCCGCTTGGAACGAAAGAAAACAAAGAGGCAAAAACTTTTTTTGTTCCTTATTATTCATGTGGAGTAAAAACTCAACGTGATACTTGGTGTTACAACTTCTCGCGGAATGTTCTTGCTGATGGCATGAAAAGAACGATAGATTTCTATAATGAACATATTGGGTGCGAACCAGAGTTCTCCTCAACTCACATCAGCTGGACACGAGCAACGTTAAATAATCATTCCAAAGGACGTAAAAGCACATTTTCATCGAATAATATATGTAATGCCTTATATCGTCCGTATTGTAAGCAAAATATTTATTTTGATCGGACATGGAATGAGATGGTTTATCAAATACCCAAGCTTTTTCCGACACCTCAAACAAAGAATTTGGTGATATGCGTATCGGGCGTTGGAGTGACGAAGGAGTTTTCTGCCATTATCACAGATATTATTCCTGATTTGGAACTGACAGGCAAAAGTCAATGCTTTCCGCTGTACTATTATGAGAGTGTTGATCTCGACCAGTTGGGGCTGTTCGATCAGTCGAATAAGGACTATATTCGTAGAGACGGGGTCAGTGACTTCATTTGGGAACGAGCAAGAACACTTAACCCCAAGATTACGAAAGAAGACATTTTTTATTACGTGTACGGGCTTCTGCACAGTCAAGAATACAGGAAACGTTTTTCTTCTGATCTGAAAAAATCGCTCCCTCATATTCCATTTCCAAAGACTGTTCAACAATTTAAGGCGTTCTCAAAAGCTGGGCGCGACCTTGCAGAATTACATCTGAATTACGAAGACGGCGAACAATCTAAAGAGGTCATTGTATCTGGTTTAGAATCTGGAAATTTTCATGTAAGCAAGATGCGTTTCATATCCAAAGAAGATAAACGAACCATTGTCTTCAACGAAAGTATTCGTATTGAAAACATCCCATTGGTTGCATACGACTACATTGTAAATGGGAAATCCGCCATTGAATGGGCAATGGAGCGCTATGCCATTACAATCAACCCTGAAAGTAAGATTATAAACGACCCCAATCAATGGTCAGAAGACCCTCGATATATTTTGGATCTGCTGTTGCGTCTTATCCAGATGAGCATAAATACGATAAAAATTGTTGCAACGTTGCCATCTCTCGATTTTCCAGACTAATTGGTTGGAAAATCCAGTCGAGGCAATTTCGAGATGATCTGAAGTGTTTTCATGCTGACCGTAATTATTCTCAATAAAAGATTTAGAATGTATTGTGGTTGTTCGTGTTCTCGTCCCCACGCATTGGGGTCATTGGCAATATGGGATTCCGGATGAACGGAATAGCCATATCGTTCCATCAACCATTCCAATGCGGATTTTCCATTGATGACATAATCATATGCCAACAATGGAATGTTTTCAACTTTGGCTTGATTGTTGAGGATGACTGTGCGTTTATCATCTTCTCCATTTGTTTTTGCAAACCGCATCTTTTCAATCCGAAGCTCAGCATCAGCTCCGGTTACAAAAACTTCTTTCCATGGTTCCGCCGTCTCATAATTAAGATGAATTTCGGCAAGTTCTCGACCGGCAGAAGCAAATGCACGGAAGGTCTTCACTTCTGCGACAAAAGGAATTCTCGGAAGCATTTTTGTCAGATCTGCCTCAAAGCGTGTTCGGTAATCCGGGGAATGGAGGAGCCCATAGATGTAATAGAACACATCTTCTTTTGTGCATTTCGGTCCATATTGCTCTCTAACTCGTTGGAGAATGAAATTAGAAATTCCGTCGTGACGAACATAGTCTCCCTCTGATTTGTCAAACAAGCCGAGCTGCCCTCTTTCGATTTTTTCGTAGTAATATAGCGGGAAACATTGCGTTCCGGATTCAAGAATATGCAA
>CAZHPP010000225.1:0-6614 GCA_964534535.1 uncultured Victivallales bacterium
GTGAAATCCTCCACCACGCACACGGTCGAACGGTCGCGCCGGGGCGAGGCACAGACGGCGCAGAGTTCGTTTTTCCCGGCGGACATTCCGCCGCATTCGGGACAGATCCCCACGCGTTCGCGCAGCGTGGCGACCGCCTCCGCGAGGGCCGCAAGACGGGCCGGCTCCCAGCGGTAGAGCTGGAGCGCCATGCGTTCCGCGGAACGCCGCCCGATTCCGGGCAGGTCGCGCAGAAGCTCCATCAGCCGGCAGAAGGCCTCGGGATACGCCGCATTTTCGGATTCCTGGAACATGATCTTCAGTTCATCAGCCCGGGAAGGTCGACGCCGCCGGTCACGTCGCCGAGGCGTCTCGTGCTTTCCTGGCGCACCTTGGTGAGGGTGTCGGCAAGGGCTTCGGCCACGCAGGATTCCAGCGCGGCGCGGTTGCGCGGAGTGAGATATTCCGGCCGGATGGAAACGCGGAGAACCTTCGCCATGTCGCCGCTGAGATCGATCTCGACTGCGCCGTTCGCGCATTTTCCGGTAATCACCAGTTTGGAAAGTTCCTCCTGCATGGTTTTCATCTTGGACTTGACTTCGCCGAGTTTTTTCACAAGTCCGGCCATTTCGCTGAGTTTTTCAAACATGTAGGATTCTCCGGTTATTTCAGACGCAGTTCAAAGTCATGGTCGCGGACCGCCCCGCAGTCAATCGCCTTCGCATAGGCCTTTGCCGCGCTGGGCTTGTCGCTGCGGCGCAGATAGACCCGCGCAAGGCCGAGATGCGCATCGGCGGCCATGGGATCGGCGTCGACGGCGCGCCAGTAGTTCATGAGGGCTCCGGAAATATCGCCCGAGCCTTCGGCATCGCGGGCCAGCTTCATCGCCTCTGCAAACTGTTTTGCGCGTTCGGCTTTCTTCGCAGGCGATTCCGCTGCGGCGGAATCCGCTGCCAGGGCGCGGAGCACGGGATCGCTGCCGGGCTTCACGGGCGCAGGGAGCGCCGCGGCGGGCACCTTTCCGGCGCGCAGTTCGGCGGCTTCGGCGCGGGCGCGCTGAAGGTTCTTCGCCACGCTGAGGCTGAGCGCCTTCACGCGGGAAACTTCGTCTCGCGCCATCGTGAGTTCGGTCTTGAGCACGGTATTCTCGCGGCGGAGATCGGCACCTTCCTTCACAAGGACGTCGATGGCTTCGTCCTTCTGTTTAATGATCTTTTCATCCTCGCGGACAGGATTGCCGATCCACTGTTCGATTTCGGTGCGGTAGCGGAGCGAAGCCTTCTTTTCGGCTGCAAGTTCCGCGGCGGCCTTGTCAAGCGCGGCGACGGAATCCGCGGTCTTCGCTTCCAGAGCCTTGAGTTTCGACTCCGCTTCCGCAGACTGCTTTTCCAGAGTCTCCGCTTTGGCCTCCGCGTCCCTGAGCTTCTGCTGGTCGACCGTGGGTCTGGCCAGCTTGTCGTTCAGCATGGCAATTTCCTGTTTTCCGGAGGCAAGGCCTTCCCTGAGCTGAAGGTTCTCCTGCTGGAGCGCTGTGCGTTCCTCCGTCACCTTCCGGAGAGCGGTTTCCAGCTTGGCGCGGGCTTCGGAAACTTCATGGACGGACGCCGTGAGTTTGGCAATTTCATTGCGGGCCTGCGTTTCCGCATTCTTGTGGAAGGCATCGAGCCTCTGCTGGAGGTCCGCGGCCTTTGCATCGGCTGCCTTGAGCGCGGACGCATGTTCCGAATTGCGCTGTTCCGCGGCGGCCTGAGAATCCTTGAACTTCTTTTCAAGAGCGGCATACTCGTCAGTGCGTCTGTTCAGGTCCGCGGCCGGAACCATGCCGGCAAGCGAGGCGGAAAGTTTCCTGTTCTCGGCTTTCAGCGAAGCGATGCTGGTCTTGAGCGTGCCGTTTTCGGAACGCGCCGATTCAAGCTCGCCCCTGAGGACTGCCAGCGATTTTTCGACATTCAGGTGTCCTGCGGCCGCGGAAGTGGCGGCTTCCGCCGCTGCCGCGCGGATCGTCTTCAGTTCGGACTCCAGTTTTTCGGCACGCTCGCGAAGGGTCCTGATTTCCGCATCCTTGGCCGGATCGGAAACGACCGCGGGTTTGGCCGAACGGGCCAGCGCAAGTTCCTTCCGGACGGCATCGCGCTCGGATTCGAGCTTCTTCATCGTCTCCCGCGCCTGCAGGAGGGCGGCCAGATTCGAATCGGACTCCGACGCCGATTTTTTCAGGGCCTCGAACTGGACGGAATAATCGGCCAGGTTCTTCCGGAGAAGACCGCATTCCTTTTTCAGGTCGGCATTGGCCTGTTCCAGCTTCTGCATTTCGGCAAGCCGGGTCATCAGATCGTCTTTTTCCTTCGTCAGGCGGTTGATCGTCTCCAGATGCTTTACGAGCTCGATCACGCGCTCGCTGCGTTCGGTTTTCTGACGGTCAGCCTCTTTCTTGAGGGCGGAAAGCTCGCCGGAAAGTTTTTCCGCGCGGTCAGACGCCTCTTCCCGGCCGCGGCGCTCCTGTTCGAGCTTGTCGGCCAGCTGCTTGGAAGCGGCGGTCTGGACCTTGCCGCTGCTGACGGCCGCAAGGTCTGCGGTCAGACGGTTGTTCTTCGCGTCGAGGTCGGCAATCTTCGCGTTCAGGGATCCGACCGTCTTTTCCAGGGAAGCGTTGTGCTCCTTGAGTGTCTGATTGTCGGAATAGAACTTCGAGGCGGAAGCGGCGGCCGCGACAGCCTTGTCCAGCTCTGCGTTGAGCTTTTTCAGTTTGAGTTCCAGTTCGGCGCGGCGCTCTGTGCTTTCATGGTAGTTCATCTCGGCCGTTTCAAGATTCAGCTTCACGGAATTGAGCTGTCTCTGAAGCTGGACGGAACGGGTTTTCTCCGCAAGGAGCCGCGCTTCGGCCTCCTTCTCCTCAGAACGGCGGCGGGCGGCCAGCTTCGAATCGGCATCGTCCAGCCGGGCCTTCAGGGCGGCGTTGGCGCGGACGAGCTCATTCTTTTCCGCAAGAAGTCTGCGGATCTGCTCCTGGTCCGGAGCGGATTTGGCCTGAGCATTTTCCACGGCGCGCCGGGCGTCGATGAGTTCGAGACGGGACTGAGCCAGCTGCTTCCGCAGAGACTCAATCTCGCGCGACCCGGTTTCGCGGGCGGACGCCGTTCCGGTGCGGACTGCCGTGCGGGCGGGAACGGCGGCTGCCGGAGCGGACGGAGCCGCGGGGAGCGATGCCCCGGCACGCGGTGCGGGAGCGGCCTTCAGGGCAAGGATCCGGCGGTCGCACAGGTTCAGCCGGTAGGAGATCACTTCGCTGTTCCAGGAGGAATTGATCGAGCGGATCCGGAGAAAGATTTCCCTGGCTTCGGAATAAAGTTTTGCGGCTTCCACTTCGCCGCTGCGGGATTTTGCCGCTTTTTCCGCGGCTTCGAATTTTTCAAAGCCGCTGCGCCACATGCCCCACATGTCCGGCTGTTCCTGCTGTGCGAAAAGGCCGCCGGAAAGCGGAAATACCGCCAGGATTCCGATCGCCGCGATTCTGCCCAGTTTCATTTTTCAACCTCCAGTTTGGATGATTTATTTTTCTTGAAAAATGGTTCCGCCGCGCTCAGAACCGAATCCGGAATCCGCGCGGTGCAAAGATAGGTTCCGTCGTCCAGATATTTTCCTTCGATCAGCGTGCATCTTGCATGGACCATGGCCGCAATGTCCGGCCGCGAAGGCGGAATTTCCAGCTCGCGGATGGACGAACTGCGTCCGGCGTAAAGCCGCAGGGCGTCGACCAGGTCGTCCAGCCCGCTGCCCGTGGCGCAGGAAATGCAGACTCCTCCGCGGGCGGCTGCCTTCAGACGGTTCATCGCGAGGGCGTCGTACGGCCGGTCGCACTTGTTGAATACTGTGAGCACGGGCTTGCCGCCCGCGCCCAGCTCCGAAAGCACGCGGAGCGTCGTTTCCCGGTGCGCCTCCACAGAGGGACTCGAAACGTCAAGCACAAGCACGAGAAAGTCCGCAAGGACCGTCTCTTCGAGAGTCGACTTGAACGCCTCGATCAGGGCATGCGGAAGCTTCCGCACGAACCCGACCGTGTCGGTGAGCAGCAGCTCCGTCTTGTCCGGCAGCTGGAAGCGCCGCGTGGTGGGGTCGAGCGTGGCGAACAGCTTGTCCTCCACATAGGCGTCCGCACCGGTGAGCCTGTTCAGGAGGGAGGACTTTCCTGCGTTGGTGTATCCGACGATCACGGCATGGGGCACGCGCCTGCGGAGCCGTTCCTTGCGCTGTTCGCCGCGCTGGCACTGGACGAGCTTCAGGTCTTTTTCCAGGTCGCGGATATGCGCCTTGACTTCGCGCCGGTCGTTTTCGATCTGTTTTTCGCCTTCGCCGCGGGTGCCCATGGCGCCGCCGTGCTGACGGGAAAGGTGGCTCCACGCGCGCGTGAGCCGGGGAAGATAGTATTTGTAGCGGGCCAGCTCCACCTGGAGCACGGCCTCCTTCGTCCGGGCGCGCCCGGCGAAAATGTCCAGGATGATCTCCTGACGGTCGAGGACCTTCATGCCGCAGAGCTTTTCCATGTTGCGCTGCTGGGAGGGTCCCAGCTCGGCGTCGAACACGATGACCTTCGAATTGACTTTCTTTGCGGCGTCGGCGATTTCCTGGGCTTTTCCGGAACCGACGAAATATTTCGGCTGAGGGTCGCGCAACTGGGCGACGAGTTCGCCGGAAGCCGCCATGCCGAGCGTCGAAACGAGCTCCTTGAGTTCGTCAAGGTTTTCCCGGACTTCGGTTCTGGCCTGGCCGTCGAGGGCGAGTCCCACCAGGAACGCTCCGCTCGCGGTCTTGAGTTCCGGCATTTCGTTCTTTTCGTTCAGCTCCGATTCCGTAATCATGCGATGTCCATATAGATGTTTTTGTTCCGGACGAAATAGCGGACGCCAGAAATGAGCGTGACCGCCGTCATGATCAGCAGCAGGCAGTACCAGATTCCCCAGTACGGTTCCTCATGGATCACCTTCGGGTCGTAGACCCATGCGAACCCGCCGAACAGCAGGAATCCCATCTGCAGGACCGTCTTGAGCTTGCCGAGCTTGTCCGCGGAAATCACAACGCCCTTGTGGGACGCCAGCATGCGGAGCCCCGTCACCATGAATTCGCGCGTGAGCACCACGATGATCACCCAGCCCGGCATGATCTTGTATTCGGCCATCATGACGAACGTGCCGACGATGAAGATCTTGTCCGCCAGCGGGTCCATCAGCCGCCCGAAGTCGCTTTCCAGATGATATTTCCGGGCGAGAAAGCCGTCCGCAAGGTCCGTCAGCCCGGCCAGGATCGCCACGATGTAGGCGATGATGTGGCAGACCTGGGAGGTCTGGTGATCGACCTTCGGAATGAAGAATCCCGGCAGTTCGTCGCTGATGTTCGCCAGAATGACGAACACAAAAACCAGAAGGATCCGGCTCACCGTGATCCGGTTCGGCAGTTTTTTCAGATTGAAATTCGTCATATTCAGACCTCCTCCCTGACCTCGGCTTCAAGGTCATACTCGCGCACTCCGGTCACGACGGCGTTCACAAAGGCGCCGGGAACCAGTTTCCGCGGACACTTCGTCAGCAGCACGCCTCCGTCGATTTCAGGCGCATCAAATTCGGTGCGGCCGTGCGCCCTGCCCCGTTCGGGGAAGGTGTCCGCGATCATGCGGACGGTTTTCCCGAGCATTGCGCGGTTCGCCGCAAGGGAAATTTCGGCCTGCGCCTTCATGAGCGCGCTCCGGCGTTCCTCCGAGACTTCCGGCGGGACTCGGTCCGGCATTTCCGCGGCCGGGGTTCCGGGTTCGGGCGACCAGGCGAACACGCCCATCCGCGCGAACTTCTGCTCCTTCACGAAGGCAAGGAGCTTTTCAAAATCGGCCTGCGTTTCGCCGGGGAACCCGGTCATGAACGTGGTGCGGACGCTGCAGCGGGCGTCCTCACGGATTTTCCGCACGGCTTCCCGCGTTTCGGGTTCGCCGATCCGGCGGTTCATCCGCAGAAGGACGTCCGTGGAAATATGCTGGAGCGGCATTTCGATGCAGCGCGCCAGATGCTTTGCGCCCGCCAGGACGGAACAGAGCCGATCCGTCACGGCGGCGGGATGCAGATACATGAGCCTCAGGATGAACTCGCCCGGAAGCGCGTCCAGCTGTTCCGTGAGTGCGGCCAGACCGTCCTTTTCCCCCGCATCGCGCCGGAACGCGCCGATGTCCTGCGCGATCACGATCAGCTCGCGGACTCCGGAACCGAGAAGCTGTTCCGCCTCGCGGACCACGGATTCCGTTTCCCGGCTGCGGAGCCCTCCGCGGATCGAGGGAATCGTGCAGTAGGCGCAGCGGTTGTCGCAGCCGTCGGCGATCTTGAGATAGGCGTAATGTCCGGGCGTCAGCAGATAGCGGTCGGTCGAATCGTTGTAAAGCCATTCGGGGGTTCCCTGCGGCTGGACAGTTTTTCCCGCGCCGTACAGCGAGGAAGCGAGCTTCCCGAGCTTCGGGATGGAATCAATCTGCGCCCAGAGATCGACTTCGGGGAACATGGCCTTCGCCTGCGGGAAATTCTTCCAGCCGGTCAGGCAGCCGCCGACGATGATGCGGCGCTTCGAGGGAGAATGCTTTTTCCATTCGCAGGCATGCTTCA
>CAZHPP010000226.1:0-6611 GCA_964534535.1 uncultured Victivallales bacterium
CGGCACCCCGCCGCTCACCACGCCGATGCCGGACAAGATCGACGGAATCGTGCTCATCAGGACGCAGGACAAGACCAGCACCGACGACATCATGCCCGCAGGAATCCACCTGAAGCACCGCAGCAACATTCCCGAATACGCCAAGGTCGTCTTCGAGCGCTTCAACGAACCGGGCAAGCCCACGTTCGCCCAGCGCGCCGTCAAGGTGCGCGATTCCGGAAAGTGCGGAATCATCGTCGGACGCGACAGCTACGGCCAGGGTTCCTCCCGCGAACACGCGGCGATCTGCCCGATGTATCTCGGCGTGCGCGCCGTGATCGCCATGGCGATCGAACGCATCCACGCGGCCAACCTGATCAACTTCGGAATCCTGCCGCTCACGTTCGCGGACAAATCCGACTACGACCGGATCGCGGAAGGCGATTCCCTCGTGATCGAAAACGTGCGGGAAAAACTTGCAAAGCACGAACCGCTCGAAGCCCGCGTCGGCGGGAAGACGGTCCGGCTCGTCTATTCGCTCACGGAGGAAGACATTGCGATCATCCTCGCGGGCGGCCTGCTGAACATGTGAGGCTGCCCGTGCGCGGATTCACCCCCGATCCGGTTCCGAAGCCCGTTTCCGACTGGCGCAGATTCCCGAACGCCGGAATGCTCGTGTTCCGGCGGAAGGAAATGCTCGTCAAGCCGGGAGAGAATTCCACGTTCACGCTTCCCGCCGCGGCCGATCTTTCCGGCGTGATCGAAAGCGTGCCGCTGCGCGTCGGCGAACTCGACGGCGCGCCGTATTTCGGGGTCCAGGCCGATTCGCTCGAGCAGGCACCGGAAAATCTGGAATTCCGCGAAACGCGGCTCGTGCTGAACGCCCTCGACGAACACCGGCGCTGCGCCGGATGCCGCGCCAAGGAGCTGATCTTCTGGCGGTCGAAGCACCGCTTCTGCGGGAAATGCGGACACCCCCTCGCGGAGTCCGATTCGGACATCTCGCTGGTCTGCGGCGCGTGCGGCGAGCATTATTTCCCGCAGCTGGCGCCCGCGGTGATCGTCGCGGTCACGCGGGGAAAGGAAATCCTTCTCGCCCACAACCGCAATTTCAGGCCGGGCGTGTTCAGCATCATCGCCGGATTCGTCGAGACCGGGGAAACGGCCGAACAGGCCGTCAGGCGCGAACTCATGGAGGAGACCGGAATCGAGGTCGGAAACGTGAAATACGCTTCCAGCCAGAGCTGGCCGTTCCCGAGTTCGCTGATGCTCGGGTTCACGGCGGAATACAGGGCGGGCGAACTTCGTCCCGACGGAACGGAGCTGGATCAGGCCGGCTGGTTCACGCCGGAAACCATGCCTTCGATTCCGGCTCCCGGAAGCATTGCGCGCTTCCTCATCGAAGAATATCTCGGGAAGAGCCGGAAATAATATTGCGCCGCCCTTCCGTCACTGAGGAAGTTCCACGAGCACGATGCGCCTGACAAGGAGATTCCCAAGCGATTTGTTGATGACGGGCGCCGCATAGATCATGCTTCCCGGTTCGATCACGGTCTCGCCGGCCTTCACGAGAGCATATTTCTTCTGTGCCTGCAGACGCTTGGCGAACGTGGTCCTGCGTCCGGATGCGCTGTAAATGCCCAGCGTGACCGCCGGTCCGCGCGCCGACTCGCCCGTGCAGCGGTACTCGAGATAGACTTCGCACTTCATCTGCGGAACGCCGGGGAACTGAACGATCCACTGGTCGTTCACGCACGGGATGCGCACGACCTGATCGATTCCGGAGCCGGGATCCTTTTCGACAAAACAGAGCACGTCTTTCCTGAAGAGCTTCGCGGATGCCGCGGCGCGCGCGAACCAGTGTTTTCCGGACGCGGCTTCCGGGGCATCGCCGTCATTGGAGACGAGTCCGTGCTGCTGTTCCAGGCGCTGTCTGACGACCGCGAACGCACCTTCTTTCGTATCTTCCGCGAAATATCTTGTGCCTGAGCGTTTTGCAAGCGCGAAAAGCGAGTCGACCAAAGCCGGGACGTCCGTTCCGGCAAGGGGCGCGCCTTTCCTGAAGAGCTTCGGCCTCTCAAGTGCGGCGAAGCGGACCGGGGCTGCGGCGAGCATTGCGCGTTCCCTGAGGACCGGGTCGTCCTTCACGGCGTTTACAGCCGAATCCATGATTTTCCAGGCTTCCAGAAGCGCCGGATCGTCAAGCCATGCCCCCGTCGAAGTGAGCCAGCAGTTGACCACCGGGGCGGGAGTCTTTGCGGCGGCGGTGCGTTCCATCAGGGCGATGTATTTTTCGATGTGCGGAGCCGCAGCTCCATAGTACGCGCCGGCGAATTCCGCAGTGAGTTCTGAAACACTGAGGGAAGGATTCCACAGAAGTTTCGCAAACACCCACGTCCGCAGTTCCGGAAGATCGGAGATTCCGCCGGAAAGATATGCGAGCTGGACGAATCCCTGTTTCGCGCCGAGGTCGCGGAACCATTTTATGTCTTTGGCGCCGGATGCGAGGTTCGGAGCGATCATGCGGTAGTTCGCAAAGTATGCGGCATAATACCAGAACGCAAGATTCGTCGTAAGTTTTTTCCAGCCTTCGGCATCGGCGGCGAACGCCGCGTTTTCCCCGGCGGAGAGCGGACGCAGCGGATTGCTCTCGATCGAGCAGAGGCGCACCGTGACGGCAGGATCCGGCTTCACGCTTTTCGGGGGCCTGCGGGTATAAAGATATGCAAGGGTTTCGATGTGCCTGCCGGGAAATTCGGCGCGGATCTTCCGCGCCGCATCGTTCACGGCGTCGATGACCAGGTCGGTCTGGCTGCCGTGCTTCTTCACGAACTCCGTGCAGGCAGGACATTCGCACCACAGTTCATTGTCGTTCTGACTGATCGATATTCCGGCATAGCCGGGATTGCGCCTGAGCCAGTCGCACGCATTGCGGGCGAGTTCGGCGCGGAAGGCCGCGTTCGCAAGACACGGCTGAGCGTCCGGAGTCCGTTTTCCGCCGCGTACCGCGAACCATTCCGGATGGGCGGCAAAATACCGCTTCGGAGGCACAATCTGACGGAAGGTATGGCAGAATCCGAGTGCGGCGACATGTCCGCCCCATTCCGCAGGGATGTTTTCAAAATAGCCGTTGCAGCGCATGGCGACGGCAAACATCGGATCGTTGAGGATTGAGTCGGCATGCACTTCGCGGCATTCAAACGGCGGCGCATACCGGAGCTTTCCCTCCGGGAGAGCGAACTTCCCTTTCTCCGGCATGACCGTGACGGAAGGCGACAGGAACTTCATGCCGCAGCGCTCCAGGAATTCATAGGCGGCGTAAACCGTGCCGCGGGGACGTCCGCCCATGACCACATAATTCGAGCCGTGTTTTTCCAGCACGATCTCGTCCGGAGCGAGTTTCGCGGCGTCTCCGATTCCGGAAAGCGACGCGGCTTCCGGGGAATGTCCAGCAAGGACGGTTTCCTTCCCTGAAAACCTGTTCGTCACCGGGACGGGCGCGCCGGAGAGCCTTCCCAGCGATTTCGAGAGCAGGACGGCCGCATTCTTTTCAGGAGCGGACGCCTTCGGCGAGACGTAGACTTCCAGTGCGCAGAGCCGCGCCGGAATGATTGCAGAGGCAAGAAGAAGAGCATAAAGATGTTTCATGAAAGATCAATCCTTTACCGGGGTGAAATTTTTGACTGTGAGCAAGGCCTGTCTGACCGCTCCGGCGTGGCCGTCGAGCCAGAGCACATTCACGAGAGTCGAATGAACAAACTGCGGAAGGCCGTCGGTTCCGGTCTTGGACATTACGCTGGTTTCGGAGTAGCCGAAGATTGGGTTGATGGAAGGGACGCCGTTGAAGGTTTCGCCGTCGGGCTTGCCGTCTGCGACCTGAATCTTGGAGGAGCCGTTCTTGACGCGGCTGATCATGACTGCGGTCTCCAGCCCCCAGCTTTTGCGCAGATAGCCGCAGAGGCCGTTGTAGCCGTAGTTGTTGACCGCGCGCGTGCTTCCGTTGTAGCGGCCGTCAGTGCCGTTCTGCGACGGACAGTGGAATATTCTGTGCGTAAAATCGGCGAGGGTCGTTCCGCTGCCGGTGTTGCGGAGGTATTTGGCAAGGTCCATCCACCAGTAATGGCTGTTCGACGCAGTCAGGCCCATCGGCAGGAATCCGGCATTGTCGTCGGTGTAGAACACGTTGGCCGACCCCTGCTGTTTGAGCTGGTTCAGGCACTGGGTCGCCTTGGCGCGCTCCCTTGCCGCGTTCAGGGCGGGCAGAAGCATGCCGGCAAGGATCGCGATGATCGCGATGACCACCAGCAGCTCGATGAGTGTAAATTCTTGGATTCCGGAACATTTTCTTTTCCTGCCGCAAGCTCCTTCTGCGGATCTCATGATTTTTTCTCCTTCGGACAATGTGTTGTGAATCAGCGTGAATTTCATGTTCTTTCTCCTTTGTAAACGTATTTTTGAATCAGTTCTGGAGCTTTTGAAGCATCCATGGAACGGTTCAGATAAATTCCGGGCTCGATCAGCATCCGCCGGCACGGCATTTCGGGATGCCCGAGACGTTCAAGGATCAGCCTGACCTCCTCTGAAGTCCCGTGGTTCACCGCCGCGAGCGGCGGATCGCATCCGAGACTCTGTCCGGACCCGTTGAACGTCACGATCTTCATGCGGCCGGGAACGGCCTGGCGGCGGAAAAGACCGGAACATATCAGCGGCGACTGCTCGTCGGTCACGATGAAAGCGCCGTCGACTCCCGAGTCGAGGGCCTTCACAAGGGTGTCGGCCCCGCGGCGGCAGGATTCGGGATCGCCCTGTTCAAGAAGGCTCAGGTCGACGGAACCGAAACCGCGGAACGCGTCCTGAAACCCCTCCCAGCGTTTGCGGAACATCACGTTCGCATTGTCGCTGAGGCACACGGTCTTGCGGCAGCCGCAGGAGGCAAGGCAAAGCGCCGCAATGCGTCCCACGGCCCTGTTGTCCAGCGCTATGATGTCGGGAAATGCCTCAAGCCATGGATCGGAAAGCGCGATCACGGAACCGGGGCGCTCCGCAGAAAATTCCTTCAGACGCGCAATCAAGGCCTTGCCCGAGTCACAGCCGTCGACGATTGTAAGGAGCACCGTATCCGCGCCCGCAAAAGCCCGGTCGAAACTTTCTTCTGAACTTTCCCTGTTATGGAGGAAGAGCTTCAGCACTCCGCCGCGCCCCTCCACGATCGGCTTCAGACGCAGATACAGCCGCTCGAAGGCGTTCCACAGGATCGACGAGTACCAGCCGACCGTCACGAACAGGATGCACCTGCCTTCCAGTCCGCGGTCCGGGAGAATCTCGGTGCGTTTGCCTTCCCTCCGGATGAAACCTTCGTCGAGAGCGCTGCGGATGGCCTTGGCAAGCGTCGGACGATGCGTGCCGAGCACGGCGGCAAGTTCCCGTTCGCCGGGAAGCACCATGCGTCCATTCCGGCGGCTTTCATCGCAGTAGGCCCGCAGCCGGGAGCATATTTCCGTGTACTTCGTGTATATGCGTTTTCCCATAATACCGACATTATACCACATGGCACTATTTTTGTCAAGAGTCTTTCTGACAATAATTTTTGGCTGTGTACGAAACGTTGACTGTTTTTTTCAGGGATTCGGGGGCCAGGGGGAAAAACAGAGGGTTGCCCCCTGGTCGACAGGTGTCGATAAAAAACGAGCGCAAAAATGATTTTTTGCGCAGGGTGCAGGGCTCTTTGAGTCCTGCCGAGGGTTCAAGGGGCGAGCAGCCCATTGGCAATGCCAGAAAATCAGTCATCATGAAGAACATAGCCTAATTTTTCAAATCGGAATAAAATTGTTCAGCATCCTTGACTGAAACCGTGTTTCATCAGGACTGCTGTCCGATTTCACGGGAACGGAATGCGGGCACGGCATCCGGGAAAACAGACGGAGCGGAAGAAAGCCGGGTTCCCGGGTCCGGACTGTGCCGTGCCGGAATCCCGCTGACAAATGCGGGAAATGAGGAAATATTCTGTCAAGAGGAACGGACGGGAAGGCGAATCCGCCTTCATTCGGGCGGCGTGTACGAATCCTCGACCGCGCGGACCAGCTTCACGAGCATCGTGTTGTACGGCACTTCCAGCCGATATTTCCGCGCGAGCTTGACCACCATTCCGTTGATGTAGTCGATTTCCGTGGTGCGGCGGTGCGTCCGGTCCTGGAACATGGAGGAACACCCGGAGGCCGTCACGCGGCAGATGCGGTGGATCAGCTCCAGAATCTCTTCGCGGTCGAATTCGATCCCGTCGGCCTTCGCCACGGCAAGCCCCTCGTCAACGATCTTCTCCACACAGTCCCAGCTCTGCCGGTCCGCCTGAATGAACCCGTTCTTGACCTCGAGAAGCATCGTGAGCGGGTTGATCGACATGTTCACCAGCAGCTTGCGCCAGATCAGACGGCGCACGTCCGGCGACGACGAAATATCCAGCCCCGTGTCCCGGAACAGCGATTCGATCTGCTCCACGCGGGAATTGTCCTTTCCGAACGAGCCGATGATCGTCCGGCCGTCGGCCGCGTGCAGGAATTTTCCATAGCCGAGCAGCGTGCTGTTGTGGTTGGAAGTCCCCACCACGATCTGCTGGAGCGGGACGAACTTGGCGA
>CAZHPP010000227.1:0-6603 GCA_964534535.1 uncultured Victivallales bacterium
AGCTTCGATTCCGCCAGCGGGAGTTCGTCAGGGGAAACGTACTGCGGGACGAACCGTGCAAAGTCGAGCAGGGCTTTTTCGCCGGAAAGGCCGTTCTTCCGCCAGAGGACGTCCGGGGTCAGCGGACTCTGTTTCACGCGGGAGGCGAACGTTTCCAGAAATTCGGGAAGCCCGGAAGTCCGGAAGGTCTTTCCCTCCGGAACGGTGAAGAAGATCACGGCGCGGTTCAGCAGTCCGCCGGAAGCGATTGCGGAAAGATTGCGGCGCGATTCCGAATGCGCCGGAAACATCTCGAACAGGTCGGCGGAATACTGCGTGAACGCGGTCAGGACGGCGGAAAGCACGAACAGGATTCCGCACGCGGCAAGCAGGAGCTTCCCGTGCCGGATCAGGAAGAACGGCAGCCGCCGGAAGAAGTGTTTCATGGCTTTCCGGCGTCCCAGGTTTCCGGAGAAAGTTTTTCATTGAGACGCACGTCCGAAAACGCGATTTCCGTAACGTCCCCGTTCGTTTCGAAGAGGGTGGTCTTTTCCACATAGTTTCCGTCCGCGGAAATGAGGATGCGGACGAGCTTCACGGCTTCGCCGGCGGGTGTTCCGGGCCTGGGCGCGAAATCGAATTCGCGGCCTTCCCTCCGGACGGCGGTGAAGTATTTTCCGGCTTCCGCGGAACCGCCCGGCGCAAGGAAGATCTTCATCATGCGGATCATGGCGGAGACGGCGGGATGTTCGGAAAGTTTGAGCTTCGTGACGCTTCCCGACTCCGAATCCCACTGGGAAAGGAATCCGTCCGCGATGATGCAGCGGTACCGGAGCGGAGTTTCCACGCGCCACGCGAGGTTCCCCGACTTTTCCAGGGAGAGGCGCCCGGTGATGACAAGCCTGTTCCGGAATCCGGAGACGGTTTTTTCCTGGCGGAACTTGGCGGAAAGGGTCTCCGGCTCCGCGAGTCCGGGGAACAGCGGTTCGGCCGCGGAAACGATTCCGGCGCAGCAGAGGATCAGTGCTGCGGCAAGACGTCTGAAAACTGACATACCTTGAACTCTCCTTCCGCGATTTTTTCCTGTTTTCCCGAGGTAATTTCGAAGCTGCCGATGTGCCACGGCTCCAGTTCGGAAGTCTTGCGGCTGAGAATGAAAATCTTTGCGCCGGCCCGCACCGGAATCCCGAAACTGGAAAACCGCATGACCTCCACCAGCGCGCCTTCGAGCGGACGGTACGGGTTGAGGAACGTGTCGAGCTGAGCCATCTGCTGGGCGGCGATTTCGATCAGGGCGGCGGGATCAAGCGTGCCGTCCTTCCGCAGGAACGGGTTGTCCGCCGCGATCACGGCTTCGCCCTCGTTGCAGTTGTCGCCGATCTTCGTGAGGGTTCCGGCCATGCGCATGGGCGGCTTCTGGGGCATGGCGCTTTCCGCGTCGCGGAGCGGCAGATGCGCAATGCGGGCGCGTTCCGGGAACACCTTCACGCAGAAGGGATCGGGCGAGAGCGGATCGCCGGAACTTTCGAACGCGCGGGCGCGGCACCCGGCGCAGATTCCGGAATTTGCGCACGAGCGGCATGGTTCCTTGACGGTCTTCCGGTAATTCCGGAAGCATCCGCGGAAATGGCTGAATCCCGCAATCTCCGCCAGAGCCGAATCGTTCAGATTCCCCATCGGGAGACGCCGTCCGGCGCACGGGAACACCGTTCCGTCAGAAACGATGAAGCAAGTTTCCGCAAACTTCATGCAGGGTGCGCCGTCGAACGGAAATTCCGCTGCCGCGCCGTCCGGTCCGGCGAGAAGCTCCTGAAGTTTCCGGAAGTCCGGATGAAGGAATTCTTCCGAACATTCGAGTTCGGGAACAAGTCCGAAGGAAAGCAGCTTTTCCCGGAGCCCGAAAAGTTCGGCGGCGGAATATGCTGTTTCCGAATACGGGAGAAAGACGGTGCTTCCGCGCGGAATCCGGTCGAATCCGAAATCCGGGAAGGGCGGTTCGAACCGGAACGCGAAGGCGGAATTCTTTTCCGCGGACGGCAGTCCGGAACCGAAGGGGACGATGAATTCCGTGAAGACTCCGGCGGCCTCCGCGGTCTGGAGCGCGGCATGGAGGAATCCGGCGGAAGGAGCGGTCCGGCAGGAAAGCGAAACAATCCGCGTTCCGAGCCGGACGGAATCGGCAAGCGCCTTCCGGAGCAGCGGCAGAATCCGTTCCGGAACCTCACCGCAGTCGAAATCGAGCTCGGGAACAGGCGGAATTCCTCCGGCGGAAGGTCCGTCGGAGGTGCGGATTCCATACCGTGTGAGCGCTCCGGTCATCTGCGGAAGTTTCTCCGTTCGTCGAAGAAGTGCATGGGCTTGCGGGAGGTCCCGAAGACCTTTTCATTGACTTCCCGGATTCCGTCGGAGACGACCGGAAGATTGGCGCGGCAGGTCACCTGGAGCCGGTGCTGGATTTCGTCGAGCGGGAAATCTGGCTTCTTCAGGGAGACCACGACCGTGACCCGGTCGGAGAGATTGTCGCCGGAGGCCACCACATAATAGTTGTCGATTTCCGAAATTGTGGAAAGCGTGTTGAAGATGACCTGCGGATAGATCGAAGTCCCGCGGAACTTGAGGAGCTGGGACTTGCGCCCGAGGATCGGTCCGAGCCGCGGAGACCAGCGCCCGCACCGGCACCGTCCCCCGATGCGGAAACTCACGTCCCCCGTGCGGTAGCGCACGAGCGGCATGCCCGTGATGGAAAACGGCGTGATCACGACTTCGCCGATCTCGCCGTCCGGCAGGACTTTCCCGTCCTCTCCGATGATTTCGGCGTATGCGAGGTCGGCGAGGAGGTGTCCGCCGCAGTGGCAGGGACATTCCGTGAAGGAGGTCACGATTTCGGTGGAGGCGTAGGTTGCGAAGAGTTCGGCGGAAGGCCATTCCTCCGCAAGGGAAAGCCCCATTTCATTGGTCTCGAGCCGGTCGTTGCGGATCGGTTCGCCGATGAGGATCATCTTCTTGACGGAATCGAGCGGAACGCCGTTCGTTTTTGCAAGGACACCGAGCTTCTTCAGGAAGCTGGCAATTCCGATCACGACGGTCGGACGGATCCGCCGGATGATCCACAGGTGGCTTTCCAGCGAGGAGAGACCGTTGCGCAGCATGGAGGCGCCCACGCGCGTGCCGCCGAGCCAGTACGCCATGCCCGCGATGAAGCAGCGGTCGATCGTGCATGTGAGGAGAATCCGGTCGGCGGAGGTGATCCCGGCGGCGCGGAACGCCCGCTCCTCGTTGTATCCGGTGCGGTCGAGGTCGTTCTGGGTGTATTCGAAGGGACAGGGCTCTCCGGTCGTGCCGGAGGTGAACACGATTTCATGGATTTCGGAGTCCGGGCAGGACTGGAATGCGCGCGGGTCGCGGGAAAGCTGCTCCTTGGTGGTGAACGGGAGCTGCGGAAGCATGTCGAGCGTGAAATGCTCCGCGTCGAACTCCTTCAGAAGGGGGCGGTAGAACGGCGAGTTCTTTCTGCAGTACGCAAGGTGTTCGCGGAATTTCGCCGTCTGCATGTCCGCGATCTGTTCCGCGGAGAGCGTTTCGACCCGGGGATCATAGATGAAGTTCATGGCAGGCTCCGGGTGTTATTTCGACTGGTCTTTTTTGATTTCTTCGAGTTTTGCGGCGGTGTTCACGCCCTGGCTCTTGAGCTGGGATTCCATCTTTTCGAGGAAGGAATAGACGTCGGCGAGCGTGCGGATCTTCTTCATCTCCTCGTTCTGGCGGAGCGAGATTCCGAATCGGCGCTGAAGGCCGACCATCAGGTCGACCATGTCCAGACTGTCCAGTCCGAGGTCTTCGAAGATCCGGGCTTCCGGCCTGAGCTTTTCCGCCGGGATTTCCAGCGTTTCGATGAAGGTCCTGTTGACGGCGTCGATGATTTCCTGTTTCTGCATGTCTGAATACTCCGGTATGTTGTTATGCTGTGTGATTTTTATAAGCCGAAATGAGATCCCGCCAGGCGGTCTTTCCGAGCAGCTTTTCGCAGAGGAGGAAGCTCGACTGCATGGCGCCGAACGCGCCGGGCAGCAGCGAGTTCTGCCCCGCCGCATAAAAGTTGCGCACGGGCAGACGCCCGAACACGTTGAACTGTCCGGCCTTCTGACGGATTCCGTAGGCCGAACCGGTCGAACAGAGATAGTCGCGGTAGGTGAGCATCGAGGCGGAATCCACAATTTTCAGGCGGCCTTCCAGATCGGGCCGCGCTTCATAGACTTCGCGTTCGAGCTTGCGGATTTTTGCGAGCTTGTAGTCGGCATAGGACTTCGGACGCTTTCCCGTGAAGGTGCCGTTCCACTGCGCGGTCTCCTGCGGGTACACGTTCTGGAACATGGTGAGGGTCTGGCGGCGTCTGCCCTGCGGGTCCGTTTCGCACGCGAGCATGATTCCGCCCGCGGTGTTTTCCGGGTGCTCCGGCGAAAGCAGGCCGTCCGGCGCGGTTTGGGGAAAATAGGAGGTGAGCGATGTTTCGAATTCGCGTTCGGGCCGGTCGACGAGCGCCCAGAACGTGAAGAATCCGCAGCTTTCGGAAAATTCGTCCACGCGCGCCGTGAAATCGCGGCTGAAGTCCCGTCCGAGAATCTTCAGAATGTTTTTCGGGTGGATCGTGAGGATGCAGTTGCGGAACGTGATCGTTTCGCCTCTGTTCGTGACGATCCGATGGCATTCGCGGCGGCCGGAGCCGCGGCCCGGTTCCGGTTCGATCCGCGCGATCTCCGTTCCCGTGTCGATGCGGATTCCGAGCGTGCGAGCCTGTTCGAGGAAGGAACGGATGACCGCGTTTCCGCCGTCCTCGAACCGGACCAGATGCGTGTCGAGCCCGAATCCGATCCGGCACAGCGCGGACATGGAAAGTTCCGGCGCGGGCGTGCCGCAGCAGCAGATCACCAGGGCGGCGAGCAGCAGCTTGAGGCCGTCGGAGATTCCGAGTTTTTCCGCGTACTGCGAATAGCTGATGAAATCGGATTCCGGGAACATTTCCGGCTCCGGACGGTTTCCGGGAGTCAGGTAGAAAAGCGGGGTCGAACGGTAAATTTCCGCCTGTTTTGCAAAGAAGGCGCGGATTTTTTCCGTTTCAGCGGGGAAAAGCTCCGAATAGAACCGGATGAGCGCAGGAATTCCGTGCGGGACGATCCGCGTGGTCTTTTCCTGAGCAAAGTAGAAGCGCTTGCGGACTTCCACGGGGACGATTCCGCCGGAAAGTCCCAGAAAACTCAGCATGTCCCCGAACGAATCGCGGAGGTCGGCCGTGAAGTGGAATCCGGTGTCGAACGGGACCCCTTCGCGGGTGAACCGCTGGAGGCTTCCGCCGGGAGTCCGCGCCTTTTCAAGGATGCGGACTTTACGGCCGGCGCGGGCGAGAATCAGCGCGGCGGCCATTCCGGCCGCACCGCTCCCGATCACAAGACAGTCGCACTCCCCGCCCCCATCTGTGTTCAGGTTCATCGAAAAGACTCCTGTTCCGAATGGAAAATATGAGGGAATAATATAATTCTTCCCGCCGCAAATGCAACCGGAATGCGCAAGTTTTATGAATGCAGGAGAATCGGAATGTTTTCGATTCCGGTCAGGTTCGTTTCCACCAGCTCTTCTGCGGGGAGCTCCGGAATGGGGCCCGAACGGAGTCCGATCAGCCGCCGCGCGGCGAGCTCGCCCTGCCGTTCCGGATTCTGGTTCACGCTCGCCACCGGAAGATGCGTCACGCTGCCGAATCCCGTCAGCGCGAGTTTTCCCGGACACTCGATTCCGAGCTCGCGTCCGGCGCGGTTCAGGAGCTCCGCGCTGTAGTCGGAATCGGTGCAGACGATCGTGAGCTTCGGGAATTCGGCAAGCATTTTTTTCAGACACTGCTTTGCGTCCGCCGCGGAACCCGGCGCGCCGCAGAAGACCCGTTTCGAAATGTTCCGGAGCTTTGCCTCCCGCATGATCTCGCGGAATCCGCGCAGACGCGGGGAATTGTATTCCGGCGCATCGGGAGCGTACTGTTCCGAACTGAAAACGGCGATTTCCCTGTGGCCCCGGCGGAGAATTTCCCGCATCATCTGCTTTCCGCCCTCATAATTGTCGCTGTTCAGAAAATGCACGCGGGGGAGCGCAAGATTCCGGGGCTTCGAAAAGTCCATGCAGTACAGCTCCACTCCTTCGGGCGGTTCGGGCACGCCGCATCCCACCGCCACGATCCCGCACACGGTGTTCCGGTGAAGCATGGCGAGACACGGCGCGGACCCCTCCGGTCCGGGCGAAAACAGCGCGGTGAAGTATCCCTGCCGGAAGCACTCCCTCTGGACCCCGGAAAGAATCCGGCTGGAAAACGGCGCCAGTCTCCCGAGGAACGCGATCGTTCCCTTCGGACGGAACAGCCGGGGTGCCACGCGGGTCCCCGCGCCGCGGACTCCGCGTTCCAGAAAGCCTTCTTCCGCCAGCATGGAAACAATCTTGTTCATGGTGATCCGGCTCACGCCGTATTTCCGGGCCAGACCGACCTCGGAGGGAAAACGGCTTCCCGGCGCATAGTCTCCCCGTTCCAGTTTTTTCCGAAGTTCCGAACAGATCGTTTCCGTCGCGCTCATGGCATTCTCCCTGTCT
>CAZHPP010000228.1:0-6596 GCA_964534535.1 uncultured Victivallales bacterium
TTTTGCAAGATGCAAAAACAAGGAATAAGAGCAGCAGAAGAATGGATATCACAAAAAAAATCTATACAGAACTCCGGAATCGTCTAATGCGCGGATATTATCAGCCCGGAGCAAAATTTCCATCCGAAAGCGATCTCTCGAATGAATTTTCGGTCAACAAGATGACCATGAACAAAATAGTTTCCATTCTTGCGGAACAGGGGTGGCTGATCCGCGGAATCCGGGGCGCAGGGACCCGCGTTGCCGATCCGCAGGCACTCCCGCAGGGAACCATTGCTTTCTGCGGGAAACTTAACAACTATTCCTACCGTATTTTGAACGGCATCATCCGTCAGGCAACCCGATCCCGTTTTCAGGTATTGACGGAACTGCCGGAGATCGACACATGGGGTGTGCGTCTGAAAATGCTCCGCACCGCAGGTGTATCCGGAATCATTACATTATCTGATATTGCGATGAACGTCCCGGAAGGGATGCGGGTGGTCAGAGTCGATGCTGAACCCTCGCTGCCCAGAATTCCGGACGGGATTCACTTTGTAACCAGTGCGGATTTCGAGGGAGGCAAGAAATTGATGAATGAGATCCTGATGCGGGGACATCGCGAAATTCTGATTTTCAGTTCAGAACGCTTTGCAGTCTCTCACGATGCATGGGTTCCGCAGAGAATCCGGGGATTTCACGAGAGCATGCAAAACGCCGGAATCGCAGATTTCAACGAACGTACCTTTTTTGCTCTCCCCGATTCACTGGACGATGCTGTCTCATTTCTGAAAAAATATCTTCAGCGCTATCCGGAAACCACGCTGATTGCGGCAGATTCAGATCACAGTGCGGAACTTCTTCATTCCGCTGCCGGCCAATGCGGCATTGATTGTCCCGGGAAAATCGCACTGACCGGATTCGGGACCTGCAGTGCCCTGCAGATTGCATCCGTCGATCAGAATGCGGAACAGCAGGGAATTCTTGCCGCACGATATCTGATTGAATGCATCGGCGGAAATGTCCCTGATGTTCCCGTGTGTGAACGGGTCGATGCCCGCCCGGTGCATACGGATCTCATCCCTATTCTGAGCAAAAGATAAAGAAACTTGTATCAATCACTATTTCCTTGTTTTTTATTTTTCCGCTGCTTGACAACCTCTTATCCATGAGCTATATGTACAGAAACGCACAAAACAATCAAGATGCGTAAAGTGTATCAGTCAATTAAAAAGAGAGGTTCAAATGCAGTATCTCAATATGCGTCCGGATCAGCTTCGCAAGGCATTGGATGAAAAAGTTCCTGTGGCTCTGCCTTTGGGGGTAATCGAATATCATGCCGAACATCTGCCGTTCGGAGTGGATTGCTTTACCTGCATGGAAGTCATTTCCCGCGTGGAGAAACGTCATCCGGAACTGGTGGTGCTGCCTCCGTTTTATTACGGAGCCGCTTCGCTGGCGGTTGCAAAACCCGAACGCAACGGTTCGATTCAAGTGGATTCACAGAAGATCATCCCGGTCGCGGAAGAGATCTTCCGGGGATTGCTGAGAGTCGGATTCCGTAACATTCACGCGTTCATCGCGCATCAGACCGAAGAATTCGAGCAGGGGATGCCAACTGATCTGGCATTCCGTTTCGCCGGACGTCATGTTATTATGGATTGGCTGGAAAAAGATAGCGGCGAAGGATGGTGGGGTACTGAAAAATACAGTTCCTACTACTCCGGCAGCAACAATCCGTTCGCATGGATCCAGGTTCACCCGATCCGCACCCGCCCGGAGACGAAAAAACGCTTCAAGGGCGATCACGCGGGTCTGCTGGAGACCAGCGAGGCACTTGTGATCTGTCCGGAATGTGTGGATATGAGCAAGCTGGATCCGAATCTCTGGTTCTCGCGTCCGGCGGCAAATGCAACGAAGAAATACGGCGAGGATGCGCTGGAAACGACCTCGTATGATGTGGAAGAAGTTCTTTTCGGGAAAGCAGGAAAATGAAATTTTTTGAATACCATTTTCATGGCTGTGCGGGACACAAGACCATAGAACTGAACCGCAAGGCTTACGAAGAAATGTCGCAGTTTCTGCTCGAACATGGAAACACGGATGCGTTTCTGGCGACCTTCTCGGCGGCCCCTGTGGATTCGCTTCTTGAAGCTCTGGATTTCTGTCGATCGCTGATGGAGGGGGCCGCTCTCCCTGGAGCAAGGCTCGCCGGAGTCTATCTGGAAGGTCCGTTCGTCCACCATGCGGGAGGAATGACGGAATCACTTCTGCAGCGTCCCTCGATCCAGGATGCCAGGAGACTTCTCGAAGCGGGACGCGGCATTCTCAGGAATATCGCTGTCGCCCCCGAACTGCCCGGAGCGATGGATGTGATCGAACTCTTTGCATCCGAAGGAGTTATTGTCTCAGCAGGGCATTTCAACTGTTCGGCGGAATGTCTGCGCGAAGCGGTCTCCTGCGGGTTGCAAGGAATCACCCATTTCTGTGACAACGGAGAATCTCCGCTGACAAGTGTCAATGATATCTTTACAACGGATGGTCCTCTGCTTGAGATACTCGCGGATGACCGGCTGAGTGTGGAGATGATCTGCGACGGCAATCACGTCGATTCCCGTCTGGTGAAAGCCGTTTACCGCGTCAAAGGACGGGAACGCTTTATTGCGATCACAGACGGCTGTGCCGCAACCGGACTGCCCGGGAAGCGGCTCTCGTTCCCCGATCCTGCCGGAACCATGGCGGAGTTCGATGTCCGCAACGGCGCGCTTTATATTGCCGGAACAGACAAACTGACCGGAAGTCTTGCCACAATGGATATCATATATAACAATGTAATGAAGTTCTGCGGGATCAGCGGATCCGAGGCGGAATACGCCTGCTCCGGACTGCCCCGCAAACTCGCGGGAGAAATTTGATGTACGAAGAGATCATGCTGCGTCAGCAGAAAATTGTTGACTACACCAACCGTGCGCGCTATTACAAACTGCCGGAACTGCCGGAACGTCAGGCAGAACTGATCCGGGGCGAAAAATCCGTTGTCGTCTGCGGCAATCTGCTGCGCGCTTATGTGTTTGAACGCAATCTCTGGCGCAAAAAAGCCGAATCCGATCTGGGAAAAGTCCTCAAGGTCATCTGCGGCAAGGATCAGATCCAAATTGAAACGGAAACTGGGTCTGAGCGGATCACGGTTGCGGAGGATTCGGCTGAAAAGGAACTTTATTTTGTACGCGACGTGCATTACAATCATGCCGGCGAAGGCGTTTTCCGTTCCAGCTATTTCAACGAAGGTCCCGTTGCCGATTTCACTTATGTTTCCTACAAGTGGATCTCCCGCAAGATGAATCAGGGTGAATATCCGTTCCGAAAGGATTGGAGCGATTACCTTTGCCGCGGCAGCAACAACCGGATATTTTACACCTGTTCCGGACACCTCTATTTCGGGGAAGCTTATCTTGAAACGGATATCGACCGTATTTCCGAGACAGAGCGTGACGATACGGAACTGGCGCACGTTTTCAAACTCCGGAAAGTTGTAAACGGTCCGTTGGATCTGCGCTATTTCTGGTTCTTCGGCAAGGCAGGCGAAGAACACGCCGGTGTTCTTTCCAACGTGTTGTGGAATATTGACAAATCCCCGATCCATACGCCGCAGACCGATATGCACGACTTTGTGGAAAAGTTCATTTCCATCTGGCCTCGTTCCGAACTGAAAGGCGTGGAAGAGGCGGATCATTATGCCGCGCATTATTTTTCCGAGTTCTTCGGCCAGTTCAAGAACGGATACCGTCCGCCGGATCAGTTCGGATGTTCGTGGCTGGAATACGATCTGCTGAAAGCCAACGAATTTTTCCGGCGCTGGAAAGAGACCGGCAAAGCGGAATACCGTGAACGGACAGTCAAACTGCTGAATTTCTATCTGTACAACCACTTTGCAGGAACCTCGCGTCTGACTTATCCCTTCCACACGGGGGCATTTATGAGTACGATCATGCCGTTCTGCGAAAAAACGGGATGGGGCGCTCCGTTCGAGGCGGAAGCTCTGGACAGTCTGGCTCTGCCGGAGATGATCTATGATGCCATGACTTTGTACTTGCAGGATGAAACGCTGTTTCAGACCAGATATCCGTTTACAATCGCGGACGATGTTCTGAAGCTGCAGCAGAGCGACGGGCATTTCCGCCGCCTTTATTATTCCGATTTGACGCCGAAGGAAAAAGCCGGGTGGATCAGTCAATATTCCGAAACGCAGACCTGGATCCCGGTGCTGATTAAAATGTATCAGGCGACCATGGATGAACGGCTCCGCGTGGCATACCTCAAAACGGCGGAACGCTGTCTGCTGGATATGGAGGAACTGGGGATGTTCTCCATGGGCGGCTGTGAAACTGATTATCCGGATTTCTGGGATGTGGATGGATACCGCACAATGCTGTGGGCATTCCTGGACCTCTACGATCAGGAAAAAGATCGGAAATGGCTGGATGCGGCGGAAAAAGTCCAGCTGTACGGCAATATCATGCAGATGGGCTACAACATCCCGAATGTGCCGGGCAGTTTTTACGATCAGATCGGCTGGAAATCGCGCGGTATGATCGCCACCAGCTATTACACATGGCCGGACTATTCACGCACCCAATGCACCGCCACCGGCAATCAGTCTGTCGCATGGGTCGCTTACCTGCTGCTGCGTCTTTACAAAGCTACCGGCAAGGCGATTTACATGGAGCGCGGCATTGCCGCATTCCGTCAGGTCATGCTGCATCGTGATGAAAAGAGTCTGGAAGGCAATCCGCACAAGGCTCAGATCCTGTACAGCATCTACGAAAACAATCCGCAGATGGATGACGAATCAGGTTTGTACAAGCACAGCTATCCGGAGAACAGTTATTCGCTGTTTATCGACCTGTACTTGTATATCGGCGAAATCCTGCGCGAGTTCGGCGGAATCAGCGTCAATACGGAGCGCAAACATGCGTTCGGTCTGGATTGCGTGAAAGTCATCGGCACGGATTGGGCCAAAGGGGAGATCGCAGTTCAGAATGAACTCGATCGCCCTCATGCGACCGCCATGTTCCTGAATGGAAAAGAATGTGGGGAAATCAGTTTCAAGGCCAGCGAAACCAGGAATATCAAGGTGAAATGATGAAACTTTCAGTTTTGCTTTTGTCTTTTTCGATGGGACTGTCACTGTACGCGTTTGACTTCGCGCCATACAGGACGATAGTCTGTTTCGGCGACAGCATTACGCACGGCGGGTTCTACCACATGTATCTGCAGGAATATCTCGCTGAAACAGACCCGGCGCACCCGCGGCGGGTAATCAATCGCGGGATCAGCGGGAACACAGTTCAGGATCTGCTGAAGCGTGTTGACAAAATGTTGAAAACAGATAACCCGGATCTTGTGATGATCATGGTCGGAATCAACGATTTGCAATTCACCACAAGATTTGCGGAAAAGGAACTTCCCTTTGAGTCCGCCGTGAAAAAATATCCGGTGTTCGATCAATTTGAAAAAACGCTCGGCAATCTGATTGATATTCTTCAGAGGGCCGGGGTCAAAGTCGTTCTGCTGGGAACGCCGCCGTACAATGAATCCGCCAACCCCAAAATTACGGCGGAACTTAATGCAAACATGAACAGTTCCGGCGTTAAAAATCTGCAGTTGATCGAAAAGCGTTTGGCAAAGCGGAAAGGCGCTGTCTATATTGATACCTATACGCCGATGCTGGAAAATTTGCAGAAAAATGATGAAGCATTCCCCCGTGGGAAAAAAGATCGGGTTCATCCGTCCAGAGAGGAACATCTCTTGATAGCGCAGACCATTGTCGGGAAGAAATACATTCCCGGTTCTAAAAAGCAACTTGCAGAAGAATACGCGCAAATTCAAAAGAGAATACAGCAAATTGAGGAAAATTACGCACGTATTCCCGAAGCTTGTAAAACGACAGATGCACAAATTGAGTTTTACAGGAGATGGGTTTCCAAGCTGAAAGGAAACGACTTCCAATACTGGAACAGAAGGCTTCCGGCAATTATTGAAACACTTAAAAATTCGGAAGAGAAATTGAAGGTGTTGTATTCGGAACAGGAAACGGCCTTCAATAGAATATATCAAAAGCACTAATCCCACAGAAAGGCGACATAAATGAAAATCTTGTTATTCAGCGGGAGCGGCTGGCCCGGACACAGCATCGCGCTCGAGCTTGCGGCAAAAAAATAGTAATTACAGAAAGTTCTGCAAAAATGAAAAGTCATGGCATATTCAGTTTAACCGAAAACCAACCCGGAAAGGGCTATGCCATGACCAAAGTTAAAGCAGCGTCGGAAGTACAGGAAGTCAGGCAGCTCTTTACGGAGAACAAAGATTTTTTGAAGGAACCCTTCAGAATTCCGTCCGGGAGATCATGAATGCGGAGATGAGCAATGATCTGAATGCGGATGTTTATGCGCGTACTGGAGAGCACAAGGAATATCGAGCCGGGTATTACAGCCGGTTCCTGTATGCGCGTGTGGGCGTCATTGCGCTGCGTGTGCCGCGGGACAGGAACGGAGGGTTCAAGACAGAGATTTTTGAGCGCTGTCAAAGGAGTGAAAAGGCATTGGTCTGTGCGATGA
>CAZHPP010000229.1:0-6547 GCA_964534535.1 uncultured Victivallales bacterium
TGACATAGTCGTCCTTGCATTCCATCATGTTGGCGCTGGCGACCTGGAGCGCCGTTTCGCGCACCTTGTCCGGCATTTCCGACCTGAGGTCGTTGAGTTTTTTTGTCATCTTCACAAGGGCGAGGCTGTATTTGAGGATTTTCGGATAATTGGAAAGGGTGCCTTTGCCCTTGATGTTGGCCTTGAGCACCTGGAATCCGTGGTTGAGGATGGTCCTCTGCCAGAAGGACGACTGGCCGTTGAATTTTCTCGCCACTCCGGGGATTCCCAGGCCGCTGCCGATGAAAAGAAGCGTGATGTCAAAGACGAGCACGTCCGTTCCGACGTTGTAGTTGACCGCGGGCACATGCGGATGGCACGGCCTGTTTTCCCGGATGCACTTGCTCATGTCGTCGCCGAATTTCTTGATGACGTAGGCGACGTAGGAATCCATGGCGAGGTCGAGCGAACGCCTCTGGAGGTCCACATAAGTCCACGCCATCGCCTTGTTGACGGTGGCCATGCGGCTCAGATAATCGGCCTGCACCGCGGCGGCGGAATATGCTGCCGCATCGGCGGCGTTCTGGAGTTCGATCTTGTTCCTGACGGTTTCGCCGACCCCGCAGATGCCGATCGTGAGCAGATAAATCGGCGCGACAAAGGCAAGCGTCACGGCGAGCGCCGTGCCGTGCGCGTCGCAGGCGAGCCCGCGGCAGCGTTCCAGGAACACTGCCATTACCGTCGTGGATGGATGACCTGTGTTCATTCGAGCGTCACCGGATAATGGAGCGTTGAATACGGGATGGCGACGACACTGGTCGACGAAAGGGTGATATACGGAATCTTGAGCTTGCCTTTTTGACCGTCTCCGTCATCGAATTCGTTGGCGTAGCGGATGAGGCCGGGGTTCAGTGCGTATGCCTGGCCGTCAAGGAGCTTCTGCCAGTTTTTCTCTTCGCCCGTCTTGTCCGGCTTTGCGAAGAAGCTGATGAGCCGTCCGGCCACGGGCACAAGCAGGAAGGCCTTGAATTTGACCGTGCATATCGTTCCGCGCGGATCGATGTTCAGGCGGGAGATGTCCACGGATACCTGCTTTTCGAGATATTTCGTATTGGGGAGATACCCCCAGCCGTCAAGTTTGGCGTATTTGTCCGGCGCCCTGTTCTTTGCATCGGACGAACCGGAGGGCGAGGCGGAGACGACCGCGAGGATGCGTTTTGCCACGTTTTCGGCCCTGGTCTGGCGCTGGAAGACGTTCACCGTCATGGCCGAGCGGGCGCTCATGTATGCGGCGTAATGCACCACCTGCCATGCGATCATGATGTACGCGAACTGCACCGCGAACAGGAACAGCATGAAAAGCAGCGGGAAGCAGAAGACGAATTCCAGCAGGACTCCGCCGTCTGTTCCGGAAGTTTTGCGTCCGGCCGTCATCAGGCTGTCCCCCTTCCGCCGAAAACGGCAAGAGTCTGGAAGACCAGGTTCAGGAAAAGTCCGGCGGCGATCGCCGCTCCGAACGGCACGCGGCAGGCTTCCGAATCGGCGGGCGGCAGTCCGGCCTTCCCGGCCGCCCTGTCGTAACGGAAATCGAAGACGCAGCGCAGACAGTGCCTGAGTCTTGCCGGATCGACCTTCCGCAAGATGAGCATGACCGCGGCGAGCACGAGCCCGGAAAGCGACACGAACAGGATCAGGTTCAGGACGTTTCCCGGTCCGGCGACAAGTCCCGCCGTGAAAAGCATCTTGACGTCGCCGGCTCCCGCCGCCCTCAGGAAATACGGCAGAAGCAGGAACAGCGAGGAAAGAAGCGCGGAGAGAATGGAGCCCAGCGCATAGTTCATATCGAATCCGAACAGGAGCGCGAGCATGACGGCCGCTCCGCCGAGCGTGGCCCAGTTGGGCAGGACGCGCCGTCTGAAATCGCTGATCCCGAGGTACACAAGCCACGGGACGGCGAAAATCAATTTTATCAGAATGAGTCTGTCCATGATTCCTTCAAAAAAAACGGGAAACCGCCTTCCAGGCCAATTTCCCGTTCAAGTCAGAGTGCCGATGCGCAGCAAAAAGAATCACTTGTCGTAGTTGTGCATGGCTTTTTCATGCTGCTGAGATTTTTCAATGTCTTTTCTGGCATTGCCCTGGACGTTCTTCTGGTAGTCCTCCGCGCCTCCGGCGTCGGACATCGATTTTGTGGCGATGTCCATTTCCGTTCGCACGTTTTTGCCGAACATGATCACGGCAACCACAACCGCCGCGGCAATCAGCACCGCGATGATCACATATTCCATCATCACGGCGTGCTTTTTTGCGATGTGCCGCATCACGGAATGCTCCACGGACAATTACTTGTTGTAATTGTGCATGGCCTTTTCATGACTCTGCGACTTTTTCAGGTCGCTGGTTGTTCCCTCCTGGACCTTCTTCTGCGAATCCTCGGCGCTTCCGGCGTCGCTCATGGCCTGCGTGGCGACATCCATCTCCTTGGAGACGTTCTTGCCGAACATGATCACGGCGACAACGACCGCCGCGGCGATCAGCACCGCGATAATTACATACTCCATCATTACAGCGTGTTTTCTGACGATCTGTCTCTTCATTGCCGTTCCCTTTCAGTTTTATAGATTGTTTCGGCATTCCGGACTGGTGAAATTCAGCTCTAATATATCAGTCGAAATCCAAAAGTCAAGCATCACTCCCCGAACTCGGAGGCCAGAAAGCGCCAGCGCACGGAACGGGCGCTCCATTCCGTCACGGCCGCGGAGACATGTCCGGGACCGTCTGCCGCGGCTTCGGCGATTTCGCCGTCCGTCATGCGGAAGAGCAGCGGCATGGCGTCGAATCCGCAGGCCGAAAGGTTGCGCTTCGCGCGGGAAAACATCCTGAGAATGCGCCACTCCCGCAGGACGATCCACACCGACGGGATCAGAATCGGAGTCCAATACAGGCTGAACCCCCAAAGCGCGGCGGCCGCCGCAGACAGCACGGGCGGCGCCAGAAAACAGATTGCGGTGAAAGGACTGCGGAACAGATTCCCGCACAGCCTCCTGAATCCCGAACCGTCCGTATGAAACGAAAAGAATTCATCGAACGCCGAACGCGGGAATCCTGTCCGTGCGGCATGGCAGAGTTCATGCGCGAGCGTCTCCGCCATGGAATATCCGTGCAGCCGGCCGCGGCTCCGGAATTTTCCCGGCAGGAAGACGAGCGGGATCAGGCTGTCGACAAAGACCGTGGTGCCCGCGAACGGGAATCCGGCGTTCTTCGACGAAAAGCGGCAGCGCACCCAGTCCGCGTCAAAGCGGTAAAGCCGCATGGTGATTTCCCCCGCTTCGGCGCGTTTTGATTCGGGGATCGGTTCGCCGTCCCACGCGAGCTCCGCAAGATCGGATGATCTGTCGGCGGCGGCATCCAGTTCCGACGAGAGCTTTTCCAGACGTGCCGCAAATTCAGGCGGCGTCTCCCCCGGATGGAGGAACAGGCCGCGCGAATCCAGCTCTCCGAGCGTCTTCAGCACCGCCGAAGCGCTGCCGCTTCTCAGAGAGTCCGCTGCGCCGCCGTCGATGAAATTCATGGGATCGGCAGAGAAACGACGGTCACGATCCTCTGATAGAACTGGACGATTCCCCTGCCGATCGTCCCGAAGCCGCCCGACCCGAAAAGTCCGTAGACGGAGTTCGACACGGCGAAGACCAGCGGCAGAATGGAACAGAGGAGAAGGGTGTATTCCAGAAGCACGGCATGCTTCTTCGAGATTTTCCGTCCGGGGTTCATTTTGCCGCATCCCCCTGTTTCATGTCCCAGAACCTGATGACGGCGGGATCGCCGGGAATGCCGTTCTTCAGAATTTCGTTCCGTATTTTCCGGACGTTTTCCGTTTCGAGCGGGTTGTACTGTTCCAGCAAAGCCTGCTGCCGCCGCCGGAATTTTTTCCATTCGGCGGCGTAGCGGTCCATTTCCTGCTTCGGGACGGATGCCGCAGGCGAAAGGAAGAACCGGGCGGCCTTCGCAATGAAATATCCGCGTGTTCCGGCATGCTTTTCTGCCAGCGCGTCGAGCATGGCGAGTGTCTTGGAACGGCAGTCCAGAATGGTGCGGCAGTATTCGGCATAGGCCGCGATCCTGTCCTTCTTCATCCATGCGTTTTCCGGCAGGTTCAGCCAGATCAGGGTCTCTTCGGCGGTGCGGCAGAGTCCTGCCAGGGCCACGCATTCGGGGATGAAATCCTGCACGGAGGCGGTGTCCGCAGTATAAAGGTTCGTCGGAAGGATTGACGACTGGAGCATGACGTCGTAGAAGAATCTGATTCCCAGCATTCTGTCGTATTCGCAGACCGGCGCTCCGCTCCGCCGCGGCATCGGCCGTGAAAGGAAAGAGAGCTCCAGCAGGGAGTCCCACTGTGCGGCGGAGGCGAACCTGAGCGCCGTCGGCGGGAGTTTTCCTTCGACGGCGCCGGCGAGTTCCAGCTGCTGCCGGAGACGTCTGAGGCTGGCTGCGTTGCGGAGGACGGCTTCATGGCGGGCGGCTATTTCGGCGCGCAGCCCGGAAAGTCCGCTGCTGACGAGGCATTCGTCGGCAGGGACGAACTTGTTTTCGGAAACGATGCCGTCGAAATCCATGGCGCAGAGTTTCGCCTGATTGCTCTTGAGGAACCTGATGTCGGAATCAAGCTTTTCCAGGACTTCGCGGATTTCCTGGGCGCGGAGCCTGACGCTTCCGGAGGAGTCGTCCTTGATCCGGCCGATGTCCGATATCAGCCGGCCGCAGTCGATTCTGCCGCAGTCGGGGAGCTTGTCCAGCAGGCGTTCGAGCCGGTCGAAATTCGCCGCGTTTTTGCGGAGTTCGGCAATCTGTTCTTTGATCTTCGCCGTCATGGGCTGAAGCCATTTCGGGGCGTCTTTGCCGAAATCCGGACCGGAAACTTCCGAATCCTTCATGGATTTGAGCATGGCTTTCTGTGCTTCGGGCGGGATTTCCATGTTGGAAAGGGCCTCGTTCAGCCTGAACATGAAATCGAACAGACGCTTGACGTGCCGGACTTCGTCGAGCAGGCCGTCGACCTTCGAGTCGTTCCAGTTCCAGGCAAGGCGGTTGTCCAGCTCAAGGCGGCTGAAGCATTCGACCGCATCGGCCCATTCGGAATTGCCGAGATGCCCCTGGAGTTCCTGCCATGCGTTCGCGGTCTTTTCATATCTGTCGAGCAGCACAAGGTAGTCGTAATAGCGCTTTTCGTATTGCTGGAAGCCGCGCGATTCCGGCATCTTTGCAAGGATGTCCCGCGATTTTTTGAAATTGCCGTTCCGCGTATAATAGTCGGCGATGGCCAGAAGGCGCACCGATTCGGGAGTCTGAGTGTAAAACAGCACAAATGCCAGAAGGATGAACAGGACGGTTCCGCCCATGATGACAAGCTTCTTGCCGATCTGGGAACGCGTGTGCGGAACGCTTCGGTCGAGGAATTTCAGGTCGAAGAATGCAATCGACACGATGTCGGAATCCATCAGCATGCGTTCCACGGGGCCCATCTTCGCGCCGTTGACGAACGTGCCGTTGATGCTGTTCAGGTCCTTCAGCCAGGTCTCCCCGTTTTCCGCAATCCGGATTTCCGCATGATGCCGTGAGACCACATCGTCGCGGATCACGATGTCGTTGTCCGGCGCCGAGCCGATGCGGACGGCGCTTTTTTCCAGACGCACCATTTCTCCGCGCCGCGGTCCGTTCTGGAATTCAAGCCTGTGGACGTCGCTGCTGCGTTCGGTCTTGACTCCGGCCGGTTTGACGTAAAGTTCGCAGTCGCCCGAGGCGATCCGGTCGTTCTGGCGGAGTTTCCAGGAAGTCATGCGTTCGCCGTGGACGTAGAAACACTGCTTTCCGCACGCCTGAATCCGGATCTCGCCCGGAAGCAGACGCAGTTCGGCCTGATGTTCCGCGGAGACCCTGTCTTCCGGCGGAATGATCCACTGATTGTCGGGAGAGCGGCCGATCTTCACAAGCGGCGGCAGCTCGTCAGTCTTTGCGGAACAGACGAGATTGCCGCGGCAGCGGAATTCCAGCAGGAAGGAATATGCGCGCGGCTTTTCTTTCTTTTCAGCGGGACGTTCCGGTCCGTCTGTTGTTTTCGTTTTCACTGGCTGACGCTCCAAATGTTTTTCATGATGCGGACCTGCCGGTAGTCGTCCGGAGAATCGAATCTTCTCAGGCATTCATTCAGGATTCTCGCCTTTTCCTCGGTATTCCCGGACTTTTCAAAGTCCTGATATGCAAGGCACTGGCGCGAATACCAGACGTTCTGGCGCGCCCTGTAGTTCAGCCAGAGCGGCCTTGCGGAGTCGATCAGCACCTTGTCGCGGTTCTCGTATGCCGCCGCAAGGACCGTCCGCAGGCAGGAGTCAATGTCGGTCCAGGACGAAACGGAAATGTTTTTCCTGAGTTCGGAGTCGGCGTGCTGGAGCAGGCGGGTCGGATTTCCCTCCACTCTCGTTTCGGGGATCTCCCAGTGGCAGTCCGCCGTGCTCGGAGCCACGACAAGGCATCCGTACTCACGCAGGACCTTTTCCGCACGCCAGTACTG
>CAZHPP010000230.1:0-6522 GCA_964534535.1 uncultured Victivallales bacterium
CCTCATCGAAACAGATCAAATATCTGCTCGACCTTGCCCGGAACATCGGAATGACTCCTGCCCAGGTTGCAGCCAGATACAATGTTCCGAGCGTACAGGACCTCACGAAAGCCCAGTGTTCCAGCCTCATCAACGAGTGGAAGGCGGCCTGAAATGGATATTCTGAAATTGAAGGAGACACCCCACCGGTCGGTCTCGGCGATGGAATGTTTCAGGACGTGTCCGCTCAAATACCGGTTCCGTTACATCGATCATGCTACCGTCGAAAGGACAGGAGCGTGTTTTCCTCTGGGCAAGGCAGTTCATAATGCATTGTCCGAGCGTGCCAGAAAAGGAAAAATCTTCAACAGCACGGATGCAGAGGACTTTTTCGGCGAGATGTTCAAAGCCGAAGTTGATATGACGGCGCGTTAGAGCACCCCAATTACTGGGAATACCCTCAAGTGCTTTTTACTTTTTTGACAGGCAACCTCTTTTCTGTCTCGCATTTCGTCATGCAATATTCCTCCTCCATATTGTTGCGGAGTTTTCCCCCCATTCTGGCATGCGGCCGCATGATATTGTACAGATCAAAAAAAATCGAAGACTCCGCTTGACAATGCTTTTCAGGATGCTATATTATTGATAGAATAACATAAGATAAGTTAATGGTGCGGATATGGAAGCGGTTCTTCTCAGGGACAGAGTGATCAAGTATCTGAACGGTCTGATTGCGGCGGGCAGGCACAACGAGGCTCTGCCGTCGCAGAATTGTCTCAGGAAAAAATTCGGCGTCGGCATGGTAACGGTCCGCAGCGCGTTCGACCGACTGGAACTGGCCGGACTGGTCTACCGGAAGCAGGGCAAGGGATGTTTCATACGCAAGCTGCCGGAGAATGCGGCGAGTTCGAAAGTGTTCGTCGTTCTTCCCGAACATGCTTCCGTTTCCAATGATTTCCCGAGCGCCGTGCTTCAGGCGGCGAGGGAGTTCAAGTTCATCACGACGTTTTACAATTATTCGGGGAACCTCGAACGGCTGCGCTTTGAGATCGGCGAATTTTCCCCCGATGCCGCGATATGGATCGCGCCGAATATGCCGGATGAGGCTCCGGACGTGCGCAAGATCGCATCCATGGGATTTCATGTTCTTCTTTTCAACAGGGAACTTCCCGGCACAGGCCTGAGTTCCGTCTGCTGCGATTTTGCAAAGGACGGGTGCAGGATGGCGGAACGGATCATGCTGCGGAAGCCGGAACGTATTCTGGCTTTCGGTTTTTCCCCGCGGGCCGATTATGCCGTCGGCCGTTTAGGAGGATTGTCAGACGGTCTCAAGGACGGCGGATTTTCGGGGACACTGCATTTTGGCGGATTCTTTCCCGGAGCACATTATGTTGAAAAGACCGTGAAAGAGCTGAAGTCGGGAAGATACGATACGGTTGTCTGCGGACAGTATGCATTCTGGTCGGTGCTTGTCAAGGCTCTTGAAATGACTGATTCTGATATTTCACGGATGACGTTCGGACTGTTCAGCGAGACGGAGCCCGATTCGCGTTTTCTGGCCAGGACAATACGTCTGGTTCAGCCGCTCCCGGAGATGGGCCGCATTGCGGCCTGTGCGGTGAACCGGCTTCTGAAAGGGCAGTCGGTGTGCGAGGTGCTTCATGCGGAGTCCGAAATAATAGATCCGTTTTCTCCGGACAGGGTTCTCATATCAATTCCAACAGAAAAACAGGGAAAGGCGCGTTGAACGATGAAAAGAATTTTCACACTGATAGAGCTTCTGGTAGTTATTGCGATCATAGCGATTCTCGCCGGGATGCTGCTGCCTGCATTGAACAAGGCCCGGGAGTCAGGACGTTCGGCCTCCTGCAAGAGCAACCAGAAGCAGGTCGGCATGCTTTTTTCCGGTTATGCCAATGACAATGACGATTTTATTCCGCCGACATGGTCCTCCGCCTCTGCAGCGGTCAAAGGCATTTTCGGGTCCAACGGATTCTGGATGGATTATCTGGCGGTGAACAATTATATTCCGGCCTGGCAGAAAACGCTGCCTCTTGCCTCTGCTCAGCAGATCATGGAGGCCAATGCGCGCAGGGGCGCAAAGGTCCTGATCTGTCCCTCCGATCCGAAACCGTTCGCGGAGACGAACAAATACTGGTTCCTGATCTCCTACGGCTGCAATGCCGGCAATGCCGATGCTCCCGAAACGATCGTGAAGCTGGCAAGATTGAAAAAGGCCTCACGGAATGTCCTTGCAGGAGATACATGGGGAAGTCTGTGGAAAGCCTCGGATTCCTACTGGAAACATGCGAGAATTGAAGCGGACTGCATGAAACAGCATTACTATTATTCGCACGGATACATGAATGTCCTGTGGCTGGATATGCACGTGGCTGTTCTGCGCGACTGGGGATATTCCCTTGACATCGACATGGGCGGCAGGCAATGAAGGCCGCAGGAATCCTCTTTTCCGTTCTGGCAGTCTGCCTTTCCATGGCCGGAGCGGAAATCACATGGGAGAAAGACTCTCTCAGCGCCTGGCGCGCGCTGTGGAATTGTTCTGCCGGCGTGAAGGACGGAGTCCTGAAGATTGAGAACATAAAAAAGGATTCATCAATCGTCTGTGACTGTTCGCTGGTTTCCCGGCAATATAATGTCATGGAGATACGCTACCGTGCATCGGGAATCGCAAAACGCACTGGCGGCCAGCTTTATTATCTGAACGACAGCAGAAGGTATGCGGACTCCCGCAAATGGTTCATTCCTTCGCTGAACGGCGACGGCAGATTCCATACGATGCGGCTGATGCTCGGAATTCACTCGAACAATATTCCGGACTGGCTGAACGGAGGAAAAATTGTCCGTCTCCGCATCGACATGATGGACCAGGCGGGAGGAACCATTGAAATCCTGTCAATCCGCCTGAGCCTCGACCCTGAACAGCCTGTCGTGCAACGTCCTGATCCGGCGCGGCCGACGGATGCTCCGGCATGGCCTGACGTCCGGCCCGAATTTTTGTCTCCGCAGGTCGGGGGCTCGTATTTCCGCGGGAAAATGATATACGCACCCGGCGATACTCCGGCTGCCTGTCCGAAAACGTTCTGCATGCGGAGGACATTCAGTCTGAAGGAACCGCCTGTCCGCGCGGTGCTTCAATTCATTGCCGACGACGAAGCCGAGGTTTATGTCGACGGGAAACATGCCGCATCGCAGAAAGGCCTCGGTTCCTGGCAGAAGACGACCCGGACGGAGGTTTCCGGGCTGCTTCACAAGGGGAAAAACGTCCTCGCCGTCCTTTACCGGAACAACGGTTCGCACGGCGGATTCTTCGGGGAGCTTTTTCTGAAATACAGCGACGGTTCCTGCGAGAAAATCGACAGCGGGCATGAATTCCGCGCCTCCGACACTGTGCAGGAAGGATGGATGACAGAGGCGTTCGACGATTCCGGCTGGAAGACCGCCATGGAGCGTCCCGGACCGCCTGCTCCGCCATGGGGAATCAGGCTTGACTATTCGGATTTCGCCAGACCGCAGGAACTGCAGAAGATGATTTTTCCAGACGGCGGATTTTCGGGCGGCGATACGCTCCGCTGGGAAGCCGTCCTGAAGGGCGTTTCGCCTGAACCGGGAACGCCGCTCGAAATTCATCTGTGCAGGACCGATGGCTCGAGGGTGTTCTCCGAAAAGATAAAATTGAACCGGGAAAACATCGTTCCTCATGGAGACGGGACATGGACTTTGAAGGCGGCAACCCGTCTGCCGGGGTTCCTGCCGTCAGGACCGATGCTGCTTTCCGCTGACGGTCTGTATCTGGAACACGGAAAGCTTTCCGGCCGGTTCACATACCGCAATGCGGCAAAAGGCAGAAAGAATCTGACGGCTGAAATCAGGAATACGAACGGAACGCCGCGGCTTTTTGTGGACGGCAAAGCGTTTTATCCTGTCATCGGCTGCGTGCCGGTCAATGCTCCGCCTGACGCCATGCCTATGAACCTGAGGCTCATGGTCCCGGAAAAGAGTTTCTGGACCGGAGAACACAAGTTCGACTTTCATGTCTTTGATGCCGCCGCAGCAAAACTCTTTCAGGCGTTTCCGCAGGCGAAGGCAATCGTCCAGCTTGACATGTACGAACCGGAATCCTGGCGGACAAACCACCCGGGGGAACTGGCAATAAACAGCAGAGGAAAGCTCCCTGCCCACATTTATGGGAAAAGCTCGTTTGCTTCCGAACTCTTCCGCAGGGACGCGGAAGAGGCCATATCGAAATGCGTGGAATATCTGGAACATTCGGAATACGCGGAGAGAATCGTCGGCTACCGCGTTGCGGGGGGACATACGAACGAATGGCTGGGCTGGGGGTATCAGAACAGGGACCTGTTCGATTATTCCGAGCCGTCGCGCAGACGATTTGCGGACTGGTGTTCGGAAAGGAATCTGCCGTTCAGGAATATGCCATCCGAAGCCGAACGTCTTGCATCTTCCGGTCAGTTCCTGCTTGATCCGGAAAAGGATGCCGCGGTCATCGCATGGAACCTGTACGATTCGGAATGCACGGCCGACCTGCTGATACGGCTCTGCCGGACCGTGAAAAAAACATGCGGCGGGAAGAAACTCGCCGGAACCTATTACGGTTATACGATGTTTCTGGGCGGCGGTGCCGGATTCCAGACGTCCGGACATTTCGCATTGAAAAAACTGCTCGATTCCGGAACGGTGGATTTCCTGACTTCGCCGCAGTCGTATTCCGTCAGAAACCTCGGAGAGACCTTCTGCGACATGAAGCCGTTCAAGACAATCCTGAACCACAATGTGCTCCCGATCATTGAGGACGACACGCGCACGCACAACATGCCGCCAAGCGGCAGATTCCAGACCATGACCGCATGGCATACAATCCAGGCGCTCCGGAGAAATCTGGCTTTTTCCCTCTGCCGCGGAGAACCCGGGATGCTGTTCCTGCTGGAATCCGGCTGTCATGACAAATTCAATTTCCCCGGAATGTCTTCGCTGGTCCGCGATATCCGCACGGCAGGACAGTTCGTTTATGAAAAACAGCTGGCACGCCATACCGAAACAGCGTTTGTAGTGAGCGAAAAATCGTTTTGCTTCATGCCGTGGGAAAAAGATTTCATTTCAACCGGAAGGATCAATCAGGTTTATGACAATTCCGGCAAAGCGGTCCTTCACAGGGAATGGCTCCTCCGCATGACTGGGAGTCTGATTTCCGGACAGTTGAACGATCTGGCGCGAAGCGGCGCTCCCGTGGATTATGTCCTCGCAGAGGACATTGCGGACAACCCCGGCGATTACAAGCTCTATATTTTCGCGAACTGTTTCGCATGCGATGCCCGTTTTCTGAAAGCTGTGGAACGTCTCAGAAAGAAAAAGACAACCCTGCTCTGGCTTTGCGCCCCGGGAGTCATCAGCGGCGGCACATTCTCGACGGAAAACATGAAACGTCTCACAGGATTCGATTTTACATTCTCGAAGGAACCGATGACTCCTGTCGTGTCTCTGCCCGATGGAACCGCAGCCGGTCTGTTCGAGGAAAAAATATCGCCGGTATTCGGTGTGACCGGAACGGAGGGCGTCTCCGTCAGAAAGTATCTTGGCGAATCCCTGAACGGTTATGCCGAACGGAGGAACGGGCCTTCCCGTTCCATCTTCTGCGGAGCATGGTTTTTCACGCCTGAATTTTACTGCAGACTTGCAAAAGAGTCCGGTGTGCATGTTTTCACGGAATCACATGACCCATGCGAATTCGGCAATTCAATGGCGGCCGTTCATGCCAGATTTCCCGGCCGCAAGGAATTCGTGCTGCCGTCCCGATCAGACGTGCTCGACGTATTCGGGAAAAAGATGATTGCGCGCGGCACAGACCGCTTTTCCGCGGATTTCCGTATGCATGAGACAAAACTGTTTTACTGGGGTGCCGATGCTGACGGGCTCCTGTACCGTCTGAAAACCGCTGAGGCTCCTTCCCGCCAGTAATCTGGGTTTGGAAACATTGCTTCCCAATGCCGTCCGCTGAGAAATCACGCAGCATGAAGCTTGAGAAAGTCGCTGATTTCGTCAAAAAGTTTGTTAATGAAACGCTGTCCTGCATTAGATTTCCAATGCGGACACTGGAGTCGGTTACGCACTGACAACGGTCTGGAACGCATTATAAAGGAGATTCGCCGGCGTACCCGTGTCGTCGGCAGTTTTCCGGATGGAGTAATGTACAGAAAGTTCTGCAAAAATGAAAAGTCATGGTATATTCAGTTTAACCGAAAACTAACCCGGAACGGGCTATACCATGACCAAAGTTAAAGCAGCGTCGGAAGTACCGGAAGTCAAGCAGTTCTTTCAAACATTGGTCTGTGCAGTGATGGAGATGTAGATTGTGTTTTCCAAGTTCTGCACTAAAAAAATCATGATATTTTTCTCCGACTGAGGTTATGTCGTGTTTTATACCGTGCGATTCATGTCGGCGCTCCATTTCTATAGGGAGCGCATGGATCAGGGCGTTGAACTGCTGCATCTTCCTCTGGTAGCCTCCGT
>CAZHPP010000231.1:0-6512 GCA_964534535.1 uncultured Victivallales bacterium
AAGCGGCGAGAAAAATTTCGAGCCGTCGACCCCCGACGAGCACTAAGGCCGCGTTTGTCTTGCGGCCGCGATTCCCGCAAAAATGCGTCTCCTGAACTGCACGCGCCTTCGAATCCACACTCCGGGAAGGGAGGTCCGGACGGGGAAAAACGCTTTTCCCCTCCGGATGCTCCGGAAAATGACGCCGGAAGTTGTATTTCAAAATCTTCCAGCTCAAGAGAAAGGGATTGACCGATTCCCTTTCTTCAGCTTTCTGCCTGAAAAATCCCGGCGGAAGATTTGACTTTTCCCGAAAAGATGTTATCTTATCCGATTCAACTTCATTTCAAACGGAGAAGTCACCGCATGATCTTTTCATCGCACGTATTTCTGTTTCTGTTTCTGCCGCTGACGATCCTCGTCTACTATCAGCTGGGCAAGATTCAGAAGAACTGGCCGTCGCGTCTGTGGCTCGTGATCGCGAGCCTTGTGTTCTACGGCTGGTTCAACTGGTGGTATCTGATCCTGATGCTTACCTCGATTCTGGTGAACTTCGGACTCGGCAAGATCCTCATCGCGAAGCGCGGCACGCTCACGGCAAAACTCACCATGTGGTTCGCCATGCTGCTGAACATCGGACTGCTGGGATACTTCAAGTACACCGACTTCTTCATCAGCACGATGAACTTCCTCGTGAAGTCGAACTGGATGCTCCAGAACATTCTTCTGCCGCTCGGAATCAGCTTCTTCACCTTCCAGCAGCTGGCGTACATCTACGAGCTTTACACCGGGAAGCTGAAAGAGAACTATTCGTTCCTCTCCTATTCGCTCTTCATCTGCTACTTCCCGCAGCTGATCGCAGGCCCGATCGTGCTCCCGGAAGAGATGATGCCGCAGTTCGACAAACGGGAAAACCTTAAATTTCATCCGGACAACTTTGCGGCAGGCGCATGGCTGTTCTCGGTCGGCATGGTGAAGAAACTGATCATCGCGGACTTTTTTGCGCCGATCGCGGCCGCCGGGCTCAAATCGGTCACGCCGCCGCTCTTCGGCGACGCCTGGATCGCCGCGCTCGCCTTCATGATGCAGGTCTATTTCGACTTCAGCGCCTACAGCGACATGGCGGTCGGACTCGGCCGCATGTTCAACATCATCCTCCCCATCAACTTCGATTCGCCGTACAAGACCCCGAACATCCAGGAGTTCTGGCGCACCTGGCACATCACGCTCGGACGGTTCATGACGACCTTCATCTACTTCCCGCTGGGCGGCAGCAAGAAGGGCGTTCCGCGGACCCTGCTGAACCTCTTCATGGTGGCGCTGGTGTGCGGTCTGTGGCACGGCGCCGGCTGGCTCTTCGTGCTGTGGGGCTCGCTCCACGGAATGGCCATGGTCGTCCACAGAATCTGGAGCAAGGTGCTCAAGCTTTCCATGCCGTACCTTCCGGCCGTGATCCTTTCGTTCCTGTTCCAGACGGTCGTGGCGGTCGTGATCGGGTGCGCGAACCTCACGCAGCTGCAGAACGCGAATACCGATCCGGCGGCCAACCTGCTCCACCTCAAGAACATGATGCACGGGCTCTTCGTCTGGACCGGCTGGGGCAGCCTGTTCCTGAAATTCGACTGGAACGTGGTTCTGCCGATCATCGGCGGACTCGTGCTGATCTTCGCGTTCCCGAACGCGGCTTCCAGGATGAAAGATTTCAGGATCACGCCGTGGCGCACACTCGTCACGGTGGTCTTCACCGCGGCCGGCGTGCTTTTCATGTCCCGCATCAGCCCGTTCATCTATTTCAACTTTTAGGCGCCAACCATGAAACTTCCAACCTTCCTGACTGAAAACCGGTTCGTAAAATTCTGGATGAACCCGATCAACGCGAAGCGGGCCGTCCTGTGGCAGATTTTCGGCGTCGTTGCCGTACTCGCGGTCCTGGCGCTTTTCTTCATCGTCTTCGATCCGTGCTGCCGGTACGGGATCCCGAAATTCTATGATCTCGTGTATGAACAGCCGTACAACACGATTCCGGGAATTCTGCGCCATGCCGAGTACGACACGCTGATTCTGGGCGCTTCCGGCTCCGAAAACTACCGCATCTCCGATACGAAGATCGCATTCCCCGATTCCGTCGCTGTCAAGGCGACCGCCGCCGGAGTCTCCACCGCCGTGCTCAAACGCTTCTTCGACATTGCGCTCGAAGCCAGAGGCCCGAAACTCAAACGCGTCATCAACACCGTCGAGCCGGAAATGCTTTTCGGCTACCCCGGGGTCTTCAACACCCCCATGGCCGACTGCTTCTACAAAAGATCCCATTTCTACGACTACGGCTACTGGTGGAACTGGGACATCATGACCACGCAGGGCAAGCATGTATTCTACGCACTTGCGCATGCGAAGAAGGTCAGCACCGACCAGGAATGGGACATGATGTTCAACCGGCTCTACAAGGAGAAATATTTCGGCTATGAAGAGCTTCTGAAGAACGTCGAATCGTTCCTCCCGAAGCAGATCCTCATCCCGAACCGCTACAGCAATCTGGAAAAGAACATCGAAAACGACTATTACAACATCGCGGTCGAAAATCCGGGAATCGACTTTGTCTTCGTCATTCCGCCGTATTCCGCGTTCTACTACGACAGGCATCTCATGTTCGGCGACTTCAAGGCCGTCATGACCATCCGCACGGATTTCGTAAAAAAGATGCTCCCGCTCAAGAACGTGAAAATCTACGACTTCGCCGTCTGCACGGATATTTCAGAGGACTTCGGCAACTACCGCGACCTCATCCATTATCATCAGAAGGTGAACACGTTCATCCTCCATTCCCTGACCTCGGACAAGTACCGCGTTCATTCCGTGGGCGATGTCCTGAAGAACAACGCCGTCGTGGAAAAGATGGCAAGGAAAATCTATCCGAAATACGAGGAGTCCGTGAAGATCGTCCACAAACGCCTCGGTCTGCCGCTGCCTGTTCTGAAAGGACTTTGAGCAGGGCATAAAAAAAAGACGGCCCGCAAAAGGCCGTCTTTTTTTATGCCCTTTTCAGGAGCGTGATTACTTCATCAGTTCTTTGATCATCACGGTGCGGTCGTTCCGGCGGGAAAGCTCCGCCGCCTGGCCGATGGCCGTGGCAAGCATCCCCTGGCGGACGTTGGAATTGTCCTTGAGTTCGCCGCGGAGGGTCCGGACGAAGGTTTCCAGCAGGTGCAGATCGGCTCCGCCGTGGCTTCCGCTCTCCACGGGAAGCTGGTAGGTGACGACCTCGCCGCCCCATCTCGGATGGAACTCGATCTTCATTTCGGCAAGGCTGGCCTCAAGCTGGCCGAGCGTGCCGACGATCGAATAGCGGCGGTCGTTGACGGACGTGATGAAGCACTCGGAATGCGTGGCGCGCGCGCCGTTCTCGTACTCGACGATCGCGGTGCCGTTGTCATGGTTGTCCTTGTCCGAAAGATACATGCAGAGGTCGCGGTGATAGCCGTCGACCCTGGACGCTTCCTCGCAGAACAGCGCATCGGTCGCCGCGAGCTCAATATCCGGGCATTCCTTCTAGTAGGCGCAGTTGTGGCAGCACGGGCCGGGCTTGACGCCTTTGCGGAGCTTGAACGGGATATTCTTCGGAGTGAGCACGCTGATTCCTGCGAACGCGCTCACTTTGACCGGCTTCGGGAAATTCATGAACCAGTTGAAGATGTCGAAGTCGTGGCAGCCCTTGTGAATCCAGAGTCCGCCGCATTTCTCGTAGGAGCGGTTCCAGCGGCTCATGTAGGTGCGTCCGCCGGAATAGAATTCGCGGTTTTCCATGAAGAAAATCCGGCCGATCGTTCCGGCGTCGATCAGCTCCTTCATCTTCCGCAGGACGGCGTGGTGGCGGAGATTGAAGCCGATCATGATGATTTTTTTGGCTTTTTCGGAAGCGGCGATGATATGGCGGCATCCCGCGACCGTGGTGGAGAGCGGCTTGTCGATGAGCACGTTGACTCCGGCGTTCAGGGCCGCGACCGCGTTTGCCTCGTGGCAGCCGTCGGGGCTGGTGATGATCACCGCATCCGGCTTTTCGTGCTTGAACAGTTCGTCCGTCGTCTTGTACATTTTCGGCTTGATTCCGATGATCTCAGCCGATTTTTTCATCCGGACGGGGTTCGGATCGCACAGGGCGATGACTTCGGTGTCGTCCCTTTTGTGGATCATGTCTCCCCAGCAGTACGTTCCGCGGTAACCGGTGCCGATAATTGCGAACTGAAGTTTCTTCATCTGCCTGCAGCTCCTACTTTGTTAAGTTGCGAAACAAAGCAGAATATACAGCGGCAGAATGGGATTGTCAAGGGAAAACGCAAAAAAAATTCCGGCAGACAGGGAAAAAATACAGAACCGGTCACCCTTGGTAAATAACCTTGAATTTTGTATTCCGGATTTTTCCAACTCAAAAAAGCAGGCCCCCCCCGTGAAGCAGCACAGGAACGCAGCACGGCCCGTGAATATCCGTGAAAAAGACAAAACACCGGCAAAGCATGAATAATCTGTACGGAAAGCAGCCTGCCATTCCCCAGAGATTCGGGGGGCCAGTGGAAAGGCATTGGAACGGACCGCATCCACCTCATGACATCGGGATCACCTTACATGCAGAACTGCAGAAGAATTTTTTCCTGAAGCAAGTTCCTTTACCTTGATTCGCCATGTTCCCGTGGCAGCATTCAAGGGAGGAACGATCTGCTGACGATATGTTCCGCCGCTCAATGCGGGAAAGCAGCTGTCATCGGTCCTGCGGCCTTCGGCATCGCAGACTTCAACGGCGAGGGGCAACAGCGTCTGCAGTTTTTTTCCTGAAACGGTGTTTACGGAAACTTCAAACTGGAAAGTTTTTCCGCGTTCCGCGGCAGACGGAGCCTTGACGGCAATGCCGGAGATCGCTTCCGGGAGCAGGAGCAGTATGCGTCCGCCTGCAGGTTCCAGATCTACAGGAATCGTTGTGACCCCGCCGGCGGATTGGAAAACAGCAGGCCGATGGGCAACGAGGTCGTAAACCGCCCCCGCACTGCGCCTGATGGTGACTTCCCCGGAATTCGGCAGTCCTTTTTCCTGAACGAGCCCGTACATGCCCCAATAATCCCCGAAAGTCCGCCTGTCATTGAAAACAAAGAGATAATCGGCATTTCCATCGCTTCGCACCCAGGTGAGGATATCCGGATTGGAACTCCCGCAGCAGGGCTGGAAATAAGGCTCGAGCTGTTTGCGGAGCGCCATGCCCGTCTTCTGATAAAGAGCTTTTTCCGCGGCGATATTTCCGCCCGGCACGATTTCCCGCACCTGAATATCAGGCAGGATCGCCGGCACGCAGAATTCGTCGGCGACCACGAGACCGCCATTCCGCTGGAATTTCCGGATTGCCTCGAAGACAGGTTCCGTCAGCACGTCGCAATGCGGCATGAAGAGGACCTTGATGTCTCCGAACCCGTCGCGGAGGATTTTTTCCTCATAAATCACACCGGGCATCAGATTGGCCCACTGGAGCATGAGATTGCTTTGAACGATCCAGCCACGCCAGCCCCACGAGCCGCGTCCCGCCAGCATGGAAGATGTGAAGCTTTCGAGGATCGCGACCTTCAGCGGGCGTTCCGGCACTTTCATCAGGGTCGCCCCCAGAGGACGCACCACATTGAGCAGCAGGTCGGCCATGGCCTTTGCGGTTTCATCGTTCGTGCACTGGTACATGTGCTTTCCGGCCGCGGGGTCGCGCAGCAGAGAATTATAGCCGTGGAACGACACGCCTTCGGATTTTCTGGAAAGCTGCGACCAGATGGCGATCCTCATCAGGTCGGGCGCCAGTGTGATGAAGGGCGCCGTCGGCTGTCTGCGTGCCCATTCCGGTTCTCCGGCGACTTTGGCGCCGGCGGGCGCCGACGCGCTCCGGTAAGCAATGATCTGGACGTCCTCCCGATATTTGCGGTTCGGCGTTTCCTCCGACATGGCACGGAGTTCCGATGCATTGGCGCCCACGAGGAGTGGTTCGGGGGAAGCGTAAGTCCAGTTGCAGAGCATGTCCACGCTGCCGCCGCTTCCCCAGACCGGCGGCACGCGGACCGCCGGTTCAAAGTATGTCGTCACGGGAAACTTCATGAGACTCTTGAATTTCGCATTCAGGGTGCTGTGGAGGGGATTCCAGCCGTCTCCGACTTTCCAGAACCAGCGGTAATACTTCAGAACCGGATCATTTTCCGGGACGACCCGTGAAAACGGGAATTTTTTAAGACTTGAATAATGGACCCCATTGCGGTCAACGATTTCCTGAGGCGGCGGCGCGTGAGCGTATTGCTCATAGGCATGGATGTCACGGGCGGAAAACGACGGTTCGGTGGTGTCTCTGTTTTCTGAATTGATGTCCAGGATTTCAAACGCCGGATGACCGAGATATGCCTTTCCGACTCTTTCCGCAAAGGCATCGGCCTCGCGGATTGTGCGGGGATCGGACGCATCGACGGCACCGGGGATCGGCGCTCCGCTGCGGGAAGTACGGTAATAGGGCGGCTGATGCCACG
>CAZHPP010000232.1:0-6511 GCA_964534535.1 uncultured Victivallales bacterium
GTCCGAATTCACGCGGAACATTTTCACGCTGATCGAGCTTCTGGTCGTTGTTGCGATCATCGCAATTCTTGCCGGAATGCTGCTGCCCGCCTTGAACAAGGCGCGCATGGCAGCAAAAAGAATTCAATGCACAAGCAACCTGAAGCAAACCGCCCATGTGCTGAATGTGTACAGCCTCGACAACAACGGCTTCATTCCGGGGCCGGAAGCCGCGCGCAACATCTGGCCGACAAGTGTAAGCCTTTCTCAATGGGGATCCATGCTTTGCATGACGGGTTATGTGAAAGGTCGGTACTTTCCAGAAGGATTTTACATTGATACGGCATATTGCTGTCCTTCCGTGCGTGAATACCCCAACACAACGCAAGGTCATTTCTTCCTATCCGGACTGGTGTCTGCAAACCGTACCTATGGACTCCCGAACAGACTGTATCTTCGGGACGGAACGACCCTTTGGACACAGGCGACGCCCGATCTGAAGACAGCCATTTACTGCTTTGACGTCAATCGGAGCACGCGCCTGTTCGGCAGTCCCTCCGCGATGCCGTGGGCAGCCGAATCCGTCGTGGATCTGAGCGCCAGAGGAATCAAATTTTTCCCCAAATTCATGTATGACGCAGATCCTGCCGGGAATGTAAAAGTGACTGCGGTTCACGGGAAAACAGCCAACGTGAGTTTTCTCGACGGACACGTCCAGTCGATCAATGAATATGAAGCCAGGAACCGGTATTACCTCAGGGCATTCTTGAACGGTCCGATTTATCTCTGAAGAATTGACTGTTTCTCCGTCATGGAGGCAGAAAAGAATCTCCATGCCGTTTCATCAAAAAGAACAATCCAAAGAACACAGGAAAGACACTGAATGAAGAAAACGTTTTTTATGCTGGCCGCTTTGACCTTTGCGGTCTGTGCCGAAGCCGAATTCCGCGTGACGCAGGGGGATCAGGTCGCCATCGTGGTTCCACCGAACGCCTCGGGACTTGTACAATTCGCGTCGAAGGATCTGCAGCATTTTCTTGCTCTTCGAACCGGAGCGGAGTGCCGGATCGTCGACAGGGACCCGGTCTCGGGAAAGAAAATCCGACTCGGGCTCAAGAAACACGCGCCCTGTGACAGCGACGCTTTCTCCATTGAGGTTTCCGGCGATACGGTGGACATTTACGGATGCGACAGCGGCGACCCCGCCTCCGGACCGGTTTATATGCTGTACTATCACAGGTTTCATGGCACGGCGTGCGGCGTTTATGAGTTTCTGGACCGCTGGTGCGGAGTCCGTTTCATTGTTCCCGGTCCGCTCGGAGAAATCGTCCCGCAGCGGGGAACCATTTCCGCGCCGGATGGAAAACTGGAACGGAAATCCGTATTCCGGGAACGTCATGCGCGACAGTATTACAGGGACAGGGAACGTCCGGACAGCAGCATTTATCATGGAACGAAGGAGGACAGCGGCACGGCACTGGCGGTGTGGGGACTCCGCAATCAGGTTTCCAGCCGCTGCTTCGGCACCCACGGCTGCCACACAGCAACCGGGCTCAAACTGCGCGAGGCATTCGGGAAGGAACATCCGGAATGGTTTTCCCTGCAGCGCGACGGAACTCGAGGCGACACGCTCTGCTGGCATGCGGAAGGACTCGAAAAAATGTGGACCCGAATCGCGAGCGCATATCTGGAAGGAAAGGCGCCCTCCGCCGCCGGACTGACCGTCAAAGTCTGGCCGTACGGCATGAAACATTCCCAGCCGGACGAATTCATGATCGACTGCGGCGATGAATGGGACCGATACGGATGTGTCTGCGAGAAATGCCGGACAGGCAACCTCAACGACCGGATTTACAAAGTGATTTTCGCCGTCGCGGAAGAAATCGCAAAAAAGTATCCGGGAAAGAAGATTTCGACCCTCTCCTATCCGCCGAAGCCGTGGGTTCCGCATGGAATGAAGGTGCCGGAGAATTTCCGCTGCCGCGTGTGCCATGAAGGTCCGTCCGTCATGAGTCTGCCCCGAAATACCGACCGCGATGCTTATCTCGGGCTGGTGAAAGACTGGTCAAAAGTGCAGAATCGGAAAATCGGCGTCTGGACCTATCTGTTTGGAAATATCGAGAACCGGATGCCCGGCATTCCGGAAACTTCCCCTGAAAACTTTCAGGCGTTTCTCCGCAATATTGCACCATGGTGCGACGGCGTCTACCTTGAATATTACGGGCAGACGGAAACGCAGGTGCTGTTCGATCAATATCTTTACCAGCGTCTGCTCTGGGATCCGGAGCTGGATCTCGAAGCCGCCATGCACCAGCTCGCGGACGATGCCTATGGCGCGGCCGCGGGACCGATGCTGAAATTCCACAAACGTCTTTCGGAACTCTGGCGGCGCAATCTGTCGGAAAACTGGGACGAGGGGCCAAGCGGCGGGGGCGCATGGCCTTCTTCCGGATGGACCGGATGGAAAAAGCTGCCGCTTCTGATGGGCAACTTCAAAAAGCCCCAGGCCGCGATATCGGCGTATCGCAAGATCTACACGGAAGCGGAAATCACCCGCCTCGAATCCATGCTTGACGAAGCCTCGAAACTTGTGCCTCCGGAAAGCAGGGAACACAGCCGGATCGCACTTCAGAAAAAATGGGTCCTCGAATGGATGCGCGCGCAACGGAAGCTGGCACTGGTCGATGAACAATGGCTCAAGGTCCGTTCCCTCAGGGTTGCGGTCAATGCCTCTTCCAGGCCTTCAGAGGAAGTCCTTATCCCGTGCATCAAACCAATGGAGACCCCGCCCCCGCTGAAGGGAGACACGCGATTCCGTATCTCGGCCGATGCGAAGGAACTGACCGTGACGGCGGACTTGGACGACCCGAATCCGGATCGGATGCAGAGCGTGAAGCGCGGCGCGGAAAATCTTGCCGGAATCTGGAAGGACAATGATGTGGAACTCTTCTTCTGGAACGGCAGAAACATCGTTCAGTTCGTCGTCAACGACCGGGGCGACAGCGCTCTGTTCATCGACGGCGCATGCAAGGGGAAGCCTGCGGTCAAAGCACAGACGGCGCGGCGCGCCGGCGGCTGGACAATGACCGTGAAAATTCCTCATGCACTGACCGGAATCCTTCCGGGAATCAAAGGAGATTATCGGTTCAACATGCTGCGCTGCCGGGTTACCGCCGGAGAGCAGACGGAGTATTCATCGTGGGTCCCTGTCCCGCTCGACAGGAACAGAAACATCAATTTCTGGGGTGATTTCCAGCTCGGCACGGAAACAGCAGCGGGCTCCGTTCCGGGTTCCGATTCCGCTGAATACTCTCTTCAGGCGCAGGCGGCCGGCATGCGGAAGTTCGCGCCTGTGAGCAAAAGCGGGTTCGATACGGCGAAAACTCCGGGATGGCGCACCTGGAGCGCACCGAAAAAAGAGCCGATTCTCCGATACGAAGCGAAAGTCGGACACGATGCGCCGGGATCGCTCTTCACCGAACGGGCGGCAAAGCAGAACGGATGCTGGACGTATAAATTCGACACTGCCCCCAACACCCGCATCAGAATTGAAGCATTTGCCATGGCTCCCGAAAGCGCGGGGCGCACTGCAGTCTCCCTGCGCTGGCGGAACGGCAAAGGACAATATGTCGGATACGAAAAATTCGGCGGCGACGTATCAATTCCGGCAACCGGGAAGTTTGAAAAGCTGGCGTTCGAGGTTACAGCTCCCGGGCGTCCGGAAATTGCAGGCGCACTGCTCACCTTCACCACAACAAAGCCCGGAAAGCTCTGGATCGACGATGTGACGGTGAGCGCCGAGCTGGAAGCAGATGGTGCGATGCCAGCATTCCCGTCTTTCGGACTCCAGGCGCGTCCCGTCGGAAAAGCTGCGGGAAAGGCCGTCGCGGAATACGACTTCGCAGCGCAGGAGAATCCGGGATGGCGCACCTGGAGCTTACCGGGAAAAGCTCCGAAGTTTTCTCATGATGCCGCTCACGGCGCGGAAGCGGTCGGAGCGCTTTCCATTCAGCAGACAGCCGTTCAGAGCGGCTGCTGGATTCTGCCCCTGAAAGTCAGGCCGGGAGCGAATCTCAGAATCTCCGCGATGCTCTGCGGATCAGCGGCGGAAACGCGCGGCAGCATGGAGATTCACTGGCGCGATGCACAAAACCGCTGGGTCGATTTTGAAAAATCGGGAGGCAACGTTTCCATTAATCTCTCGACAACGTTCCGACCGATCGGCATGGAGGTTACAGTGCCGAACCGTCCCGAAATCACCAATGCGTTTGTGACATTCGGCATCGGCGGCGCAGACCGACTCCTGATCGACGATGTCAAGGTCGAAGAACTCCCGTAATCCGATTTTTCTCAATCGATATGCCCTTCGCGCCTTTCCACACCGCACGAAGGCGTAAAATTAAAAAAGAGCGAAAGCATTCAGAAAGCAGAAGGAAACAGCATGCACATCTCCCCGATCGTCCCGGTTCAAGGGAATCCCCTCAACCTCCGGCTTGCCTCGGATATCCGGCGAATCAGAAAAGAATACGGGATGAACCGTTTTCTGCTCTGCGGTCCCGATGCCGCAAAGGCCCATGTCGCCGGATTGACCGTCCGCGACTATGAAATATTCGCAGAGGAACTTCTCAACCTGAAAAAAGAATTTGCCGGAACGGACATCGAAATCGGATGGTGGTGCGCACCCACGCTGAACAACGGAACCAATCTTCCTTTTCAGCATATCGTCAATGTTGACGGGACTGTTTCGCCGCGCGGGCTGTGTCCGCTGGATCCGGCCTGGCGCAGGGAGTTTGTCAGGCGAATCCTGATTGTCGCCGGAAAAGCGCGTCCGAACATCATTCAGATGGAAGACGATTATGAACTCAGCAATCATCCGGGCGTCAAGTTCGGCTGTTTCTGCCCGCTGCATCTGGCCGAATTCGCCAGACGCACAGGAAAAAACTTCAGCCGGGAAGCACTTGTGGAAATCTACCGGGAAAATCGTCCGGAGACCCTGCAGCTCAGGAAAAATTTTGCGGAAATGTCCAGGGATTCCCTCTGTCTTCTGGCATCGGAAATCCGGGCTGGACTTGACAAAACAGTTCCGGAAACAAGAATTTCCGTATGCGAACCGGGCACCACGGACAAGGATGGATTTCTCTCCGAAGCGGAACCGCGCGCGTTCGCCGGAAAAAATACGCGTCCCCTGATCCGGGTATACGGTTCTCCGTACAGTTCCCAGAATATCTCTCGGGACATTCCGGGCTATCTTGCACATGCCATGTATACGCTGGAACATCTGCCGCCGGACATTGAAACGATGCATGAGAGCGACACATACCCGCATACGCGTTTTTTCATGTCGGCGGATTATCTTCAAGCCCTTATTTACGGCGCCGTGGCCTGCGGTGCACAGGGAACGCTGTTTTACGGCACGCAGTATCTCGACGATCCGCTGGAGGATGACGCCTATTTTCGGACTTACAAAAAGCATGCCTCAAAACTGAATGCCTTCGCGGATGCCGTCCATGGCAGTTCACTCACCGGAGTCCGATGCATCCACACCCCGGAATTGGTGTCGGCCAAACCTCTTTCCGGCTGGGTTTTCCCTCTGGTGGACGCGGCCTCCATTCTGAGTCAGTTCGGAATCCCGTATTCCACCAGAAACGGAACGCCGGCGTTCCTGATGGGCGGAACGGCGGAAGTCCTTTCCGGCGCGGAAATCCGTTCCCTGCTTTCCAGCCCCGTCGTCATGGACTCGGAGGCAGCTCAGATTCTGACCGCGCGCGGATATTCCGAACTGCTCGGTTGCGAAGCAGTTCCGATGCGTGAATGCAGGTTCACCAACGAAAAGCTCAGCGATCTTCCCGAATTCAGACATATCAGGGGACGTCTGATTTATAATTTTGCCGCCATGCCGTCGGGACTGGAATCCCGGTATTCTCCCTATGCCGAACTCAAGCTTTCCGGAGCCGAAGAACTTTCATGCTATACCGATTCCTGCGGAAATCACATGCATCCAGCCGCAGTCAGATACAGGAACGAGCTGGGCGGCCGAATCGTTATTTTCGCCTCCGGATTCATGAACAACAAGACATCCAATCTTTATTCCTGGCGGAAAAAAGAAATGTTCCGCATTCTGCTGGAATGGCTGGCGGACAAGCCTCTTCCGGCGGTCGTGACAAGCCGTCCGGGCGTATGGCTTCTGGTGAACGAGTCCCCCGAACGCACCGTCTTTTCCTTTATGGACATGAACGGAGACGATGACCGTCCGCTGTCAGTTCGCTTCTCTCCCGTGTATGCGGGGAAAAAATTCAAGGAACTGGGAATGGACGGCATCTGGCATCCATGTAAAATCTCATTCCACGGACGTGATGCCGAAATCAGCAGTCCATGGCCCAGACTGGAGTTCCGTATCTTTGCCGTAGAAAAATAAATTATCCCATCCCAAGGACGAGGCATCCGAAAGACATTTTGCCATCCACGCATCTGTTGTGCGTGAAGGCATGGGAAAACTCTATGCCACGGACATGTGCCGGATTTCGCCCCGGGA
>CAZHPP010000233.1:0-6505 GCA_964534535.1 uncultured Victivallales bacterium
CCGAGGGGTCAAGGGGCGAGCAGCCCATTGGCAATGTATTAAAATCAGTCATCCATCCTGCAGAACAGAGCCAAGAAAATTATTCAGTGGCCCGTAAATTCATTTTCCGGCGATTTTTCCAGGTCCGCATATCTTCGGGAAGAAAAATCCGTCCTTCCGTTCCGTCGCCTGTTGAAAAATCGCAAATCCGGGATATATTTCCTTTTTCAAAACCAATCAAGAGGATTTCAACATGTATCTCGGCAGAATCGTCGCGGCCGGAATGACCGCTTCCGGAATGCCCGTTGCGGCATACCGCGTTTCCTCCCGCTCCTTCCCGAACCGCACCGCCTCCATTTCGGGCCGGACCGTTTCCATCATCCCGCGCAAGGGGTTCGAATCGGACCTCGCGAAGAATCCCTATATCGCCTACAACTGCATCCGCTTCGCGCACGGAATCGCCGTTGCCACGAACGGTTCGCACACCGACCCCATTACCGAAAAAATCCTTTCCGGCATGAGCATGCGGGATTCCTTCGCGCTTTCGCTGCTGGCGCTCGATTTTGAAAAGGATTCGCTCGACACGCCGCGCATTGCGGCCGCCGTCGATCCGGCCTCCGGGACCTGCGCCTTCGGAATTGTCCGCCGCGACGCCGTGCTTGTGAACGTGTACAAGCTCCAGCCCGGAATCGTGTTCTACCTTTCCACTTACGAGAAGAACGCGCCTTCCGCGGAAAACCGGGATTCCGCGTTCGACTGCTCCACGGCCTCCGACGTCTGCGCGCGCATGATCCGCGGCGGCGTGTTCGCCAATTTCGACAAGCCCGTCACTGCCGCGGCCGCCCTCTGGAACGGCAAGGACTTCGAACTCGCGGCCGCCGACGCCGACTGAGCGCAGCGCCATGGGATGCGACTATCTCGACCGGCTCAATGAGCCCCAGCGCCAGGCCGTCACCACGATCGACGGCCCGTTGCTCGTGCTTGCCGGAGCCGGCACCGGCAAGACCGGAGTCATCACCGCGCGCATCGCCTGGATGATCGAGTCCGGCATTCCTCCTTCCAATATTCTCGGAGTCACCTTCACGAACAAGGCGGCCCGCGAAATGCGCGAGCGGCTCGACGCCCTGATCGGCCGGTCCGCAGAAAAGGTCACGCTCGGAACCTTTCACTCCGTCTGCGGAAGAATCCTCCGCAGATACATCCATCTTGCCGGGAACTACAACGCCTCCTTCGGGATCATGGACGAGCAGGACCAGAGCGGGACGATCCGCGAGGCCGCGGGCGAGCTCGGCTACGGCAAAGAGGATTATCCGGAGGACATGGTCGCCTCCTTCATTTCCACGCTCAAGAACGACCTCGTCTTTGCCGACGAGTACGAGCCCGATCCGCTCAACCCATATCAGGTGGCCTGCGGCAAGATCTACCGCCGCTATCAGGAACTTGCCGAACTCCGGAACACGGTCGACTTCGACGACATGCTGATCCTGCCGGTCCGCATCTTCCGGAACCACCCCGACATCCTCGCAAAGTACCGCGAACAGTACCGCTACATCCTCGTCGACGAATATCAGGACACCAACTCCGCGCAGTTCGAGCTCATCAGGATGCTTGCCGCTCCGGCCAACAACCTCTGCGTGGTCGGCGACGATGACCAGAGCATTTACGCCTGGCGCGGCGCCGACGTGGCCAACATCCTCGAATTTCCGCACGTCTTCCCCGGCACGAAGGAGATCAAGCTCGAACAGAACTACCGTTCCACCAACAAGATCCTCAAGGCCGCGAACGCCGTCATTTCCCGGAACGGCCAGCGCTACGACAAGAATCTCTGGTCCGCGAACGGCGACGGCGAAAATATCAAGATCGTCTGCGCCGAAACCGGCGACGACGAAGCCAGATTCATTGCCGGAACCGTTGCGAACCTCGTCGCCCGCGGCGAATATTCCCTTTCCGACTTTGCCGTGCTCTACCGTTCGAACTATCTTTCCCGCGGGCTCGAGACGGCCTTCCGGGAACAGAAAATCCGCCCGAAGATCGTCGGCGGACAGGAATTTTTCCAGCGCCGCGAGGTCAAGGATGCCGCCGCGTATCTGAAACTGCCGCTGAACAAACGGGACGACCAGAGTCTGCTCCGCATCATTTCCGTGCCTCCGCGCGGGATCGGCGACAAGTCGATCGTGCGTCTGCGCGAGCTCGCCAAGGCCGCTCCCGGAACCCCGCTGCTCGACGTCCTCGGGAACGAAGCCTACCTCAAGAACGTTTCCGGAACGGCCGCAAAGGAGTCCGCCGCGCTTCACGACACGATCGAAAAATATGCGGCGCTCTTCAAATCGGCCGACCTCCAGCTCATGAAGACCGTGCACCAGTATCTCACCGAAGTCGGCTATCTCGGCGGAATCCAGCGAATCTACCACAGCCGCGAGGAAACCGAATCCCGCCTCGAAAACATCAACGAATTCATCAACTGCATCGGCAATTTCGAGTCCGACCGCCGCGCGAAGGGCGAATCGCCCATGCTTGCCGACTTCCTTGAATCCTATTCGCTCATGGACGACAACGACCGCACCGACGACGAGCTCCGGGACGCTCCTGTCCTTTCCACCGTCCACGCGGCCAAGGGACTGGAATATCCGTTCGTCTTCCTGATGGGGCTGGAGAACAACATTTTCCCGCACGAACGCGCGTTGGAGGAGAATCCGAAGCGCGGACTCGACGAGGAGCGCCGTCTGTTCTATGTGGCCGTAACGCGCGCCAAGCAGACTCTGGTGCTTTCGTATGCGCGGCGGCGGATGCGCTACGGTTCATGGGAGCCGACTTCGCCTTCCCAGTTCCTCGAGTGCATCCCGAAGGATATTTCCGAGTCGAATGTCCCGGACGATTTCGTCAAATATCTTTCCGACGACGAAAAGAAGCGCGCCTACGCCGACATCCTCAAGATGATCGACAACGCGTGATGTGACAGGGCCGTTTCAGCGCGGGTTGGTCTGCCAGTACAGCCTTCCCGCATCACGGTCGTAGACAAGGGAGAAGCCTCCGCCGTTGGCCTGCCGCAGGGAAGCTGCAAGTCCGTGCCGGACTTCGTGCCCCAATGATTTTCGGAAAGCCTCCAGCCTTTTCAGGTCCGGATCGGGACGTCTGCAATCATATTTCTCCTCGAGAATGACCGCATTCCATCGCGCGGCCGTGACCGGAGCCTCAATTTCTTTCAGCGTTTTTCCGGAGGCCCATTTTCGGACCGCCGCTTCGGAACAGTCGCATTCGAAGGCGGTCCAGGAATATGTGCGGTAAAATGAAATGTTCCGTGCGTCTTCGGGCAGGGCGGACTGCAGATGTTTCGGAAGCTGTTGTCTGGAGACGTTATGATAAATTCCAGGGTTGGCATTGCTGATTATGACCAGAACGATGAATGTGAAAATCAGGCTGAAGCTCAGGCTTGCACAGCCGCATCCGGTCCGGAGTCCCGGCTTCCATTTGAAAATCCAGGCAAGGTAAAGCACTCCAAGCGGCAGGAACAGAAGCAGAAGCGGGACCGCAGGAAGGATGCGGAAGAGCGGAAACTTCTGCTTCGGTCCCGGCGTTTCCTCATTTTTTTCGCTGAAGCGTTTCCGGAGAATCCATGCGGTCCAGAACGCTGTTCCGGCGGCTGCAGCCAATATGACCGGAGCCATATATCCCGGCTCATCGAACTTGAAAATCAGGGCGTCGAGAATCATCAGAAGCTGAAGGACCACCAGAAAGGCAAACGCAAAATACAGCAGGAACGGAAGCCATTTTTTGAAACCGGAAACATGTTTTCCCTGAAACTTATTTTCCATGGAGGCATCCTTCCCTTTTACAGCAGGGAGGTCCCTTCCTCGAACGAGACCGGCTTTTCTCCGGCCTTGGCGAGCCAGTCGAGCATCCGCGCGTTGCTGAACTTCATGTTGTGCGAATCCTTCATGAGGTCGTAGTACGAAATCCGGAAGAACGGCCGGTCCCGCTGGAGCCATGCGGCATAGCGGTCGGCCAGCCGGAGCGCCGCGAACGGAAGAAATCCGGGCAGGGCGAACTCCTTCAGACGCAGTTCCGGAGCGCAGCGCTTTGCCGCGGCCCGGCGGAATTCAGAAAGCGTGGCGGGTTCCGAATCCAGCACGTTCACGCCTTTGCCCGCGGCGTCCGGCAGAATCAGTGCGGCGTATGCCGTCCGGCAGACGTTCCCGATGTTGGAAAGCCCCGGATTGTTCCTCCCCCGCCACGGCCCGCAGTAGACAACCGATGACGCCGGTTTCGTGCCCGGATGAAAGTACGGACAGTCCGGTCCGCCCCAGACGGTGCACGGCCGGACGATCGAAAAGTGCGAGGGCACAAGGTTGGAAATCAGCCATTCCTCCGACTGGATGCGGTATTTCGGCGAGGGATGCTTCATGGTGAAATCGTAGGCGAGAGTCTCCTCGGATTCTCCGCTGAAGTCGCGGAACCCGAACACGTCCGTTCCGGAAATGTAGACGATTCGCTTCACATGCGATTTTTCGGCGAGGACGGCCAGCAGCCGCAGGGAATCGAAATCGGTCTGGCGGAAGAGTTCGTCGGTGCCGATTTTCGAGCTCCGTGCTGCAGCGCAGACCACATAATCCCAGTGCTGGCTGAAGAGTTCCTTCAGGGAATCCGCGCGGAGCAGGTTCAGCGGAAGAGTCTTGATTCCGGCCCGCCGGAGCGCGTCGAACCCGTGCTCATGCAGGGCTCCCGTGACGTCGAAGCCGCGCGACGCGAAATATTCCGCCAGGTGCGAGCCGACATATCCGCCGGCTCCGGTAACGAGTATCCGTTCCATGAATTGATCCCCTGTTCCTGTTGTTCAGCGCCAGGAAGGCACGATTTTTTCCGCCTCGAGAAAGGGAATTTTCATTCCCCTGCGCCACCGCAGGACTCCTTCGATGCGGATTCTGCGGCGTTCCCAGAGCAGAAGATTGAGTTTGCCCGGTTCGACCAGAGAGGTCGGAATCACTTCGCCGTTGATTTCCTGAACGAGCTGGTGCGTGGCGCCGCTGACGGGTTCCGTCAGACGCATCAGGCGGCCTTCGGCGGCCGCCTTGCTGACGGATTCCGGCGCATCGGCAGATTCGGATTCCTCCGCCGGTTTGGGTTCCGCCGTCGGTTCTTTCAGATAGTGCTTCCAGACAAAGCAGCGGAGCCCTTCTGGAGGAGCGATCCGGACCCAGAATCCGTCTGCCGCCGTTTCCAGAATTTCGGCCTTCGCGTGTTCCGGCGGAACGAAGTCGAACGGGTCCGCGTAAGCGCCGGGGAGAGTTCTCAGCCGTGCGCCCTTCAGAAAGCGGTTCTCTTTGTCCAGAAAGCATCTTGCCACCCAGACGCGCACGGTTTTCGGCGCGGCCACGGCGCACCAGCCGTCCTTGTCCGCAAGCGGAACGAGCTTTTCCCCAGCGCTCAGAGTCCCGACCGCAAACGAGCTGCCGGAGGGCGCAATTCTTACATTCAGCAGGGGAACATCGACGGTCCACTCCTCCGCATTCAGAAAGGCGGCAAGGAACAGCAGCGCGGCAGTCAGGACTCCCTGCTTCATCATCCGTGCCTTCCCGCCGCAAGCAGATTTGCGAGCGACCGCGCGGCCGAACGCAGGTCCTCTTCCGCATGGGTCAGCGTTTCTTCCAGGGAATTGCGTCCGATCCCGGAAACGAACACGGAATCGAACGTCTTCATCAGCGTTTCGCGCGGGCACGCGATTGATCCGGAAAGCAGGATGCAGGGAACTTTTGCTTCCGCGGCGGCCTTTGCCACTTCGGAGCAGAGTTTTCCTCCTTCGGTCTGGGAATCGGTGCGGCCTTCGCCGGTAATGACGAGCGAGGCCCCCTGCAGTTCCTTCAGGAATCCCGTGGAGCGCATGGCAAGCTTTGCGCCGGACTGCGGAACGGCTCCGCAGAACACCCGGAGCCCGAATCCGAGCCCGCCCGCCGCGCCGTCGCCCGGATGCGAACAGTCGCCGGCCGCGGCCTTTTCCGCAAGATTGGCGAGTCCCCGTTCCAGCAGGGGCATGGTTTCCTGCGTTGCGCCCTTCTGCGGAGCGAACACGGCGACGGCGCCGTTCTTCCCAAGCAGCGGGTTGGTGACGTCGGAGGCAATTCCGATCCTGATCTTTTTCCCCGCAAGACGCGAGCCGGAACAGTCGATGGAATCGATCCGTTCCAGCATTCCGCCGCAGAGTCCGTGAAGGATGTTTCCGGAGGAATCCCGGAACACGATTCCGAGCGCTTCGGCCATGCCCGCGCCGCCGTCGACCGTGGCGCTTCCGCCGATTCCCAGCACGATTTCCTCTGCACCGAGTTCGACGGCGCGCAGGATCAGTTCGCCCGTTCCGAAGGTCGAAGCCTTCATCGGGTCGAGTTCTGATTTCTTGAGCAGGGCCATGCCGCTTGCCGCGGCCATTTCAAGGAAGAATGTGGTTCCCGCGGACCCGAATTCGGCGTCGACGGGAGTTCCGAGCGGGCCGCGGACGCGCGCCCTTCCGAATTTTCCGTGCGCGGCGAGGGTGAGC
>CAZHPP010000234.1:0-6440 GCA_964534535.1 uncultured Victivallales bacterium
CGCTTCGAACACCGCGTTTTTGCTGTTGCCGTTCAGCATTCCGACCCGGATTCCGTTCCAGTGCGCATAATCGCCCATGCGCCAGCGGGTGCATCCGGCCTTGACGGTCATCTGGACGCAGGCGGTTCCGATCGGAATCCGGGAGAAATCGAACCGTTCCAGACGGTCCGGAGTCTTGACCGCGCTGGTCACGAGATCGATCTCGCCGCGCTCCAGCATCGGAAGCATGGCGGACCATCCGCGGTCATAGCCGACGTATTCGTAGGTCCACCCCGTATAGAGCCGCAGCATCTGGAGATATTCGTAGCCGTAGCCGGAGCGCCGTCCGTCGGAGTCGATCATGTGGTATCCTTCGCTGGCGAAGTAGCCGACGCGGATTTTTCTCGGAGTCTGTTCCGCTCCGGATGCGGAACAGAGAATGAATCCCGCCAGAACGGCGGAAAGCATCAGGAAATTCCGGCAGAACCGGAAATAAACGTGCAGGATTTTATGTTGAACCATCATTTTTTTACTCCGCGTCCGGCCGGGACCCCCCGGCATGCTTCCGGGGCTCCGAAATAAGGTTCCAAGCATCCGCAAACGCGATTAATGTAGCATGAAAATCATATACTTTCAACCGGGAATATTAAGAAAACTGAAAAAAATCAGTTCCGCATTATTTTCTGCTTTTCCGCCACTTCTATATTTTTTTATCTATGGAACTGAACAATGCCTTGAAAAATTCTGAATTTATGCTAGGGTATACGGATATGCCAGAAGAAAAAAACTCCGTGTTTCGGAAGGGAGTTCCGGACTCCGTCGGAACAGGTCAAAAACGGGATTGAAACCAGGAATGAAACTGCCTTCTCTGAAGATCAGAAATCTGGAAGCAAGATATCCGGTCATCCAGGCCGGAATGGGCGTGAGGATCGGCATGTCGGAGCTGGCCTCCGCCGTGGTGAACTGCGGCGGATACGGCACGATCGCAAGCGTCGGTCTGGGCGATACGGTGCGGGGCCGCCAGAGCTATGCGAACTTCACGGAGGAGTGCACCGTCCATATTGCCGAGGAAATTAAAATCGCGCGGCAGATGACCGGTGGAAAAAAGCCGCTCGGAGTCAACGTGATGGTGGCACTTTCCAATTATAAGGAAATCGTCGAATCCTCCATCGCGGCGGGTGCCGACTATATCATTTCCGGCGCGGGGCTGCCGCTGATGCTCCCGGAATACACGGGAAACGCCGATATCGCACTGATTCCCGTGATTTCCAGCGGACGCGCCTTCGAGGTCATTGTCAAGAACTGGATCCGGAAATACAACCGGAAGCCGGACGCCGTGATCGTGGAAGGCCCCCGCAACGGAGGCCATCTCGGATTCACGATGGAACAGATCGAACATCCGGAAACCTGCTCCCTGCCGATCCTGCTCCATGACGTCCGCGATGTGGAAAAGCGCTACGGAATGGAAGGCCTGCCGACCCTTGCGGCCGGTGAAGTCGCCTGCCGCGCCGACATCGAACGGTGTCTGGCCATGGGCTACGACGGCGTCCAGATCGGAACCTATTTCATCACCACGGAGGAGGCCGGAATCGACCGCCGCTCCAAAGCGGTGTTCGTGAACGCGAAGGCGGAAGACATCGTGGTCATCAAGAGCCCGGTGGGACTTCCGGTGCGCGTGCTCCGGACCCCGCTGGTCCAGCGCGTGCTTTCGGGGAACCGCGAGCCGTTCACATGTCCGTACCACTGCCTGCGCTCCTGCAATCCCTCCAAGTCGCTGTTCTGCATTGCGCGGGCGCTGCTCGCCACATGGCGCGGCGCCGTGGACCACGGGCTTTACATGTGCGGGTGCAACGTGGAAGCCTGCAAGAAAATTTATCCTGTCAGGGAGTTTTTCGACACCCTCGGAGACTGACGCATGATCGAGGCGCGGGAACTGTACAAGCAGTATGCCGGGAATCACGCTCTGAACGGCCTTTCGTTCCGGGCGGAACCTGGCGCAGTGCTCGGGTTCATCGGGCCGAACGGAGCGGGAAAATCCACCGCCATGCGGATCGTCTGCGGAATCATGCCGCCCACCTCGGGCGAAGTCTTCATTTCCGGAGTCGACATGCTTTCCGAGCCGGAACGCGCAAAGCGCCGTCTCGGGTATCTCCCTGAAAATGCGCCGCTTTATCCCGGCATGAACGTGATCTCCTTCCTGCGCTTCTGCGGAAAAATGCGCGGACTTTCCGGAAAAGCTCTGGATTCCGCCATCGGCGAAGCCTGCGGACGCTGCCGTCTCGGCGACGTCCTGCACGAGGATACGGAAGCCCTTTCCAAAGGCTACCGCCGCCGCGTGTGTCTGGCCCAGAGCATCCTTCACAAGCCCGAAAATCTTGTCCTCGACGAACCGACCGACGGACTCGACCCCGATCAGAAACGGGAAATCCGCGCACTGATCCGCGAGCTCGGCACGACCGCCGCAATCGTCGTCTCCACCCATATTCTGGAGGAGATAGACGAGGTCTGCGGAAGGGTCCTCGCGGTCCGTCGCGGGAAAAAGGTCTTCGACGGCACCACGCTCGAATTCAAACACCTTTCTCCGGATTCCGGCACGGTCGTGCTGACTCTTCCGGAGGCTTCGGAGGAACTGGATTCCGCCTTCGGAAAACTTCCGGGAACCCTGCGGCTCGAAGCAGTCCGTTCTGAGGGGAAATCGGTCCTGCGGATCACGCCGGAGGAGGGCGGGTCCCCCGCGTTTGCCGCGGCCGCAGCGAACCTTGCAGCGTCCCAGCGCCGCGCCGTGCTCTCGCTCGAAGTCCTGACCGCCGACCTCGGCAGAATCTTCGCCTCGCTCGGAAACGACGGAGACAGGACATGATTTCAAGACTCCGCTCAATCTGGACGATCTGCGTGCGGGAAATGTCCGCGTCGGCGGCGTCGCCCGCGGCATGGGTGTTCCTGACGATCTTCCTCGTGATGGCTTCCTTCTGCGCGTTCGTGGCGGGCGGGCTGTTTGCCTCCGGACAGGCCGACCTTTCGCCGTTCTTCGACTGGATGCCGTGGCTGTTCCTGTTCCTGGTTCCCGCGCTCACCATGCCGATGTGGTCGGAGGAACGCAGGCTCGGAGTCTTTGAACTCACGCTCTCGTTCCCTGTTTCCATGACGGAGCTTGCGATCGGAAAATTCCTCGCGGGGACTCTGATGCTGGCCGCGGCGCTTGCGCTCACAGCGCCGATCCCGCTCACGGCGCTCGCGCTGGGCGAACCCGACCCGGGCGCGATCCTCTGCGGCTATTTCGGTGCGCTTCTGCTCGGCATGGTCTATCTCGCGGTCTCTTCGTTCTGTTCGGCCCTTTCCAAGAGCCAGACTGCGAGCTTTCTGCTTTCAGTGCTGGTGTGCGGAATCTTCCTGTTCGCCGGCTGGCCGAAACTGACGGACATCCTGGCCGGATATCTTCCCGGATTCCTGATCTCCGCCGCCGCTTCCTGCGCGTTCCTGACAAACTATCAGGCGTTCCAGAAAGGCGTGTTCGACACTTCCGAACTGGTGTATGCGCTTTCGCTTTCGGCGTTCTTCCTCGCATTGACGCGTCTGGTGCTGGAATTCGTTTCCTCCGGTACGGGGAGCGTGTTCGCGCCGGGTGCGTTTTCAGACTCGGCGTTCCGCCGCTCGCTGAAAAAACTGTTCTGCGGCGCGCTGTATGCGTTTGTGATCGTGTGCTCGCTGAACATGGCCGCGGGCGCGTGGAAATGGCGGTTCGACGCGAGTTCCGACCATGCCTATTCGATTTCGGAAGGCACGCGCGAAATCGCAAAACGCATGGACCGCCCCGTGACGCTCCGGTTCTATGCCTCGCTTTCGGACCCTGCCATGCCGCAGCCGCTCAGAAAATATGCCGGCCGCGCGCAATGGCTCCTGCAGGAATTCGCCGACGCCTCCAACGGAAAAATCACGCTTCAGACCATCGACCCGCGGCGCGATTCGGGCGACGAGGAAGCCGCTCTTCTGGACGGAATCCGTCCGCTGACCGATCCTTCCGGGAACCGGTTCTTTCTGGGACTTTCCGCCGCATGGGCGGAGCGGATCGCGAGCGTGCCGTATCTTTCGCCCCTGCGCGAATCCCGGCTGGAGTACGACGCCGTCCGCGCGGCCGTTTCCGTTTCCTCCGGAGCGAAGAAGAAAATCGGCGTGATGAGCGCCTTCAGGGTTCTGGGCACCTCCCCGCGCCTGACCGTGGAAAGCGCTTCCGCGGGAGAAAAAACGCGTGCGGAACGCGCCTGGTTCTCCATTTCCGAACTGGCAAAGGATTATGAACTCGTCGAAATTCCGATGGATGCGGCGGAAATTCCGCAGGGGCTTTCGGCCCTGCTGGTGATTCATCCTTCCGGGATTCAGCGGCGGACGGTCGAGGCTCTGGACCGCTGGCTGACGTCCGGCGGGAAGGCCGCGATTTTCCTCGACCCCCGCTCGTTCTATGCGGCGATCAAGGCGCGCACGGATTATTCGATGATCGACCGACTGGATTCGGAACTCCCCGAACTCACGAACGCGTGGGGCGTGAAGATGAATCGGAGTCTCGTTGCCGCCGACATGGTGCTCGCCTACCGGAAACAGCTTCCGGACCGCATGGTCACGAATCCGCTGGTCCTGAACGTTCCGAAGGCCTGGATTTCCGCAAAGAGTCCGGCCATGCGGAATTTGAACAGCCTTTCGCTTTATTTCAGCGGATTCTTCACCGTGGAGAAACGGCCGGGAATCGAGACGGAAACGCTGTTCACGACCTCGAACGAATCCTCGTTCGCGAACGCGCTCGTCTGCGACCGTCCGGAACTGGTGATCCACAATTTCAAGGCGGGCGGAACGCCTCTGCCGCTCGGACTTCATCTCAGGGGAAAGCTCCGCGCCTTCCCCGGAAAAACGGAACCGAAGCCGGCGGAAGTCTTCCTGTTCGCGGATTCCGACATGCTGTTCAACGACGTCTGCGTGAGCCAGGAACCCGACTTCTTCGGCCTGAAGACCAGCGTCCGCACGAACGACAATACGTCCCTGCTTCAGAATGTGATGGACCTGCTGACCGGCGCGGACCCTGCGATGGCCGCGGTCCGCAGCCGCGTCCCGATGTCCCGTCCCTTCACGAAGATCAATGAAATCAAGGCGGCCGCCGAACTCCGCTACCGCAACCGGATCGTGGCGCTGGAGCGCGACTTCCAGACGGCGCAGTCGCGTATCGACTATCTGCGCAAGCTCGAGGAGCGCGAAGGCGGGCGGCTCGGTTCGGCCGAGCGTCAGGCGGAAATGCGCGCGTTCACCGTGCGCACGGCCAGAGCCCGCCGCGAACTCGAAAAAGTCCGCACGGACCTCAAGACCGACCTCGACCGGCTCGAAAACAGGATCCGGATGGTCAATCTTCTGCTGGTGCCAGCGCTTGCTGCGCTTGCCGGAATCGTCTGGAACATCCTGCGGCGCTGCCGTTGCGGAAGGAGGAATGAAAAATGAAACGTTCCCGCATTCTTTCGCTGACCGTGCTTGCCGCAGCGCTGATCCTTGCGGCGCTGGCCGCGTTCCACCGCATGAGGACGGCCGCTGACCACACCTCCGAAACGATCACGGCGGACCTGATCCCTTCGTTCCCGCGTGAAAAAATCGCAAAAATCCGCATCTCGTGGAGGTCGACCGTCACCACGCTCGACCGGAAGGACGGCCGATGGGTCATCGGGGAACGGAACGGGCACAGGGCCGATTTCAGGAAGATTACACGTCTTGCGGAACAGACCGCTTCTCTGCGGCCGCTCCGCAGAATCGTTCCCGCCACGCGCGAAGTCTGCACCCGGCTCCGCGTGAACCTGACCGAACCGGACCAGAAAAACATTCCCGGCGTGCGTTACCAGTTCTACGATTCCGAAGGGAAGCTGCTTTTCGATTTCACCGCCGGACTCGGCCACTTCATCGACAATCCGGAGGAACCGGTTTCCGCCCTTCCGCAGCAGCGCGTGCCGGACGGCCGCTACTTTGCGCGAGTCCGTGCGGATGGTTCGATCGCGCCGTTCCTCGCGTCCGCGCTGTTCGAGGAGTTCCATCCGCTTCCGGGCGCGTGGCTGGATGTTCCGCTGTTCGACAATATCGGAGCGGTGACGATGATCCGCTTCGCCTCCGGGAAATTTCAGAACTGGCAGCTGGCGCGGGTTACGCCGCAGGATTCGTTCGAGTCGCTGGTTCCGCCGGGAGCGGTCTCTCCCCAGGCGGTCGGCCAGATTTTCACCACGCTCAATTCTCCCTATCTGATCGAATGCGTGAAGGAATCCGAGTTTCCAAAGACGGTTCTGCTCGGGACCCTTTCGCTGACCGATTACTCCGGACTGGAACGCACGCTGGTTTTCGTTTCTCCGGAGGACAAGCCGGGCACGATCCTCTGTTCCGTCCGGGCGCGCGTCCGGACGATCCGCAATTTCGACCAGACCAAGGCGCACGAACGCGCAAAA
>CAZHPP010000235.1:0-6437 GCA_964534535.1 uncultured Victivallales bacterium
TCATCTCCCTTTTGACACTTTTCTCATGCACGCTGATTCCAGCAGTCTCCCCAGTTTCAGCCTCAGGAGGACGGGGATCCAAAAACTTTCTCCCCGTCTCCATTTGAAATCTCTGAAGCTCTCTGCTGTTTCCGGATCATTCATATAGCACCGGATCAGATTTCTCAATCCATCCGGCTGCCGGCATTTTCCGCTTCTGCACAATGCCGCCGCAACAATCAGATTCTTCACCGTAAAATAAGCGATCGCCCTGTGCTTCATGCAGGTGATCCGGTCCAGGGGGACTCCGGCTCCCGAGAGGAATCTGCAGAGCACTTCTATCACCAGTTTATGGCCGAACGGATATTCAAAAAGTTTGGTTCCGCCCGTCTTCTGACCGGGATGAACGCAATAATTGTAAAGATGCTTTCGCACATAGACCAGCGACCGGGCTGCTTCCGCATACCGGCAGTTGAACACGGTATCTTCCCACGTCCTGAGTTCAGGATCAAACCGGAGATTTTTCTCTCTGATCAGCTGCAGCTTATAAAGCTTTCCCCATGTATTTGTAAAAAATGAGGCGCCGCGCGGCGTATCGAGGTATGTTCTGACTTCTTCCAGCAGGCCATCTCTGCCGGTCGAGAAATCCCGATCCGCCATAAATGCTTCCGCTCTCCGATTGACGGAGCCGTCGATCATGTTGAAGTCGGCAATGGTCCAGTCCGCATTCTCTTTTTCAGCCGCATTGAAAAGTGTTTCAAGCATGTCAGGTTCCGCCGTGTCATCCGAGTCCATGAAGAAGACATATTTGCCTTCCGCCATCTGCAGTCCCAGGTTTCTGGCACTGGCCGGACCGCTGTTCACGGCGGAGCCCGTCAATTTGACCGGGAATGAGCTCTTTTCCGCGAATTGCCGGCAAAAGGTCTTGCCGGCATCCGTTGAGCCGTCATCTGCAAAAATGATTTCCTTCTGGACCTTCTGTCCCGCGATTGACTCCAGACAGGCGGGCAGCGTTTTTTCAGAATTGAAGACCGGAATTATGACTGAAACAAGACTATTCATGCCGTTCCGATTCTTTCGCCTGGGAGGTTCGGTCAAAGTTGATCCGTTCCTCCTCGATGACATACGGCTTGTTCTTGACCTGGGTCCAGATCGCGCCGATGTATTCGCCGAGGATTCCAATGAAGAAAAGCTGGACGGACGAGAAGAAGAAAAGGCCGATCATCAGCGGCGCCATGCCGAAATTGAAGGTGTCCCAGTAGATCAGCTTCAGGATCAGGTACGCCATGGCCGTGAGAAAGCTGAAGAAGCCAATCAGCAGTCCGGCGAACACGGCAAGACGCAGCGGAAGTTTCGTATGGTTGACGAACCCGGTCATTGCAAAATCGTAGTAGCTGAAGAAGTTATAGGAGCTTCTGCCGTGCCTGCGGCGCTCCTGCGTGTACGGGATTTCGCAGCGTCTGAAGCCGATTTCGCTGACGAGTCCGCGGAAATACGGATACGGTTCATGATATTTCTTGAGGGCATCCACGAAGCACCGGTCGTAAAGGCCGAACCCGGTGAAATTGCTGATGAGGGGCGTTTCCGAGGTGCTTGCCAGAAGCCGGTAATAGAGTTTGCGCACCGGGAACATCAGCGGATTTTCCCGCGAGTTCTTCTTGACGGCGCAGACGACTTTATAGCCTTCTTCCCATTTTTTGATGAATTCGGGGATCATCTCCGGCGGTTCCTGAAGGTCGGAGCACATCATGATGGTTGCATCAGCCTGCGAACTCAGCAGATTGTTTGTGCCGGAACGGACAACTCCAAAATTATTGGCGTTAAAAATAACCTTGAAGCAGGAATCCCCTGCCGCAATTTTACGAAGGATTTTTCTCGTTCCATCTTTTGACAGATTATCTTCGACAGTAATATCGAACTCGTATTGCGGCAGCTGCTCAAAAACCTTCTTCAAACGTGTATATAGTTCAAAAACGTTTTTTTCCTCATTGAAAGTTCCGGTTACAATGGAAATCTTTTTCATTTCCATCCTCCGGCAGCCGCTATTGACAAAACATTTATGATTTTTGATTCGTACCCATCAAGCGAATCAGGATTAATCTGCATATGCGAGCAGCATGCACATGCAGGATTTTCTTCTCTGCGGTGCTGCAGATGCATCATACGGAAATTGAACATCTGCTTACCATTCCAGATATCGACAACAGATTCTCTGGCTGCGTTCCCTATTTCTGTTTTTAAGGCCCAGTCACAACACCCGATTGTGGTTATCCCAAGACAGTTGACCGTCATTGAATAGAAAGGATAAGGACAGACCATCTTTTCCTTAACAGGAACACCGTCAAAAGTTTTTTTCCTGATGCCCAAAGAAAAGTCTTTCATGGATGAATATGTCCACCCGTGAATATCTTCGACCGCACAAAGATCCGTAATCTGTGAAAAATCGTCAAAGAATTTCTTTTTCTCCACGTCGGTCAAATTAACATCTATTATTTTTGCAACCAGTCTGCCGCGTTTTTTAATTCTGTAGTAGTCTGCGATATTGTTCAGAAACTCATCATATTTAATATCGACATTGCAAAGTTCCATATAACGCTGTGGGGATACTCCTTCAACAGACACACGGAGGAAATCCAGTCCGGCTTCTGCCAATCCGGCATTCAGGTCAGGATTGAGGAGCAACCCATTCGTAAAGAGTTTGATACGTTCGCAAATATCAGCCTGTTTTATATATCTTATCATCCGAACGATGTCTTTATGCAAAAGCGGTTCTCCATCCTTGAACAAACAGACTTCCTTAATTTTAACGGGAAATTTTCTTGCTTCATCCACTATTTTCCGAAAAAGATCAAATGACATGATCCCGTTTTTTCTTCCCATTCGGGCTACCAACTGCGGATCTCCGGTGGGGCAGAATTTGCATTTCAGATTACAAATATTTGTCGGTTCAATTCCAAGGAGGAACGGAGCCTGCAGGGGAATGACCTCATGCAGAACGGCACGATTTCGGCATCGCAAATCCGAAGATTCCGCTATTTTTCCCATTATTTGCTCTCGCTTTTTTGCAGTCTCTGAATAATTATCTGTGCCGATGAATCGACATTGTCAGGCGAGGATTTCATCAGTATGCAGTCCTTGCATGCCTGATTGTTTTTCCTGTTCCCCGTCAGATGCATCATGCGGAAGTCGAAAAGCCGTTTCCCGTTCCAAATGTCCAGTATGTTTTCGTTGTGCAGATTGCCGATCACCGTTTGATGAGCCCAATCGCAACAACAGATTGATACTGTTCCATCAGAATTTACAGCCAGGGCAAACAGAGTTAACGGGCATACTGTCTTATCAACTATCTTATCTCCAGCAAATGCCTTGTCGGATTGCAGACCTAACGTGAAATCCTCCATGTCAGAATAGGACCAGCCCGTCACGCTTTCAATGGCGTACTCATCACAGATGGGACCAAAGTCAGAAACAAATTTTTCTTTATCCTCCTTCGTAAGCCTGACATCAATGATTTTAATATACAGTCTGCACTCTTTTTTGTTTTTATAAAAGAAACGGATATTATTTTTCAGTTCCTCATAATCGATATTGACATCTGATATTTTTTTATAACCGTCCGAAGACACTGATTCGATGGAAATATCCAGTTGTTTTATTCCTGCATCAATCAATCGTCTGCTTAAATCCGGAGTCAGAAGCGCCGCATTGGTTTTCACGATAATTCTTTCTGCCACCCCAGCCTGCAAAAGAAAATGATACATTTCAGGAAAATCCCTGTGCAGCAGCGGTTCTCCGTCTTTATAAAGATTAACGACTTTGATCTTTTGTGGAAAAGTCTTCAGCTGATTGACCACTTCCTTAAAAAATTCCAATGACATCTGCTGGGGAACACGCCCAACTTTTTTGAGAAGATCAGGATGGCCTGTCGGACAGAATTTACAGCGGAAATTGCATAGATTAGTCGGTTCCAGGTTGAGAAGAAATGGTGTCTGAAGAGGAACAATCTTCGACAAATCCTGACGTTTGTTGCAGCGTAAATCCGCAGCACATACCTGTTTACTCATGCGAAACCTCTTTTTTCAGCCAACCTCAAACGTGTTGGCTTTATCTTCATGTTATTTCTGTTTTGTCAAAAAGCTGACATAGCCATCGTCATTTTTCCCTCTGGATATCCATTCCAGCAGCTCCCAGACGCATCCGTCGCCGCCGTTCAGCCTGAGCTGGATATCCGAAATCGCCTTGACCTCCGGAATCGCATTGGCCGGGCATGCGGCATACTTCACCCGCTTCATCACGGGAATGTCATACTTCCCGTCGCCCACATAGCAGATTTCCGAAATATCAAGGCCCGTAATACGCAGAATTTCATCCAGCGCGACCGGCTTGTCCTTGCAGCCGTTATAAAAGAAATCGGGCTGGAAACGCTTCTGGAAAAACAGCGTGATCGGCGTCTTCTCGCCCGTGATGAGCGCCACCTTGATTCCGCGCCGCTTCATCTCGAAGACGGCATCAATGTCCTTGAAGTCAATGACCTTGGACTCGCGCCCCTCCGAATCGACCATCACCTTGCCGTTCGTCAGCACGCCGTCGATGTCCAGCAGAACAGCCTTGATCATGACTTTGAAATCCTCATGTTCTCCTCGACTTCGGACTGCGGAAGATAAGGCCACATGTCCTCCAGCGGCTTGGAAACCATTCCTCCGTCCGGAAGTTTCATGGCCTGGACTTTCGGGATCGTCTTGTGGTCGAGCCGGACCATCACGCGGCACAGCACCGGCCCGGGAGCCGCCAGCGTTTCCGCAATCCCGGCACGGATTTCGCCGTTCGACCGGATTAGAAACGTCCTGAGGCCGTAGGCCGCGGCAACGGCGGCAGTATCCGGCGTGGTATATCCGCTTTCGGGCGTAGAGCCGACCGTGAAGCCGCCGAACATGTTGTTCTGCGTATTGACGATGCTGCGGTATCCGCCGTTGTCCCAGAGAAATATCTTGACGGGGAGATTCAGCCGATGCAGCGTTTCAAGCTCCTGGATGTTCAGCTGAAACGCTCCGTCACCGTTCACAAGGACGGTGCGTCTGCGGTCCATGGCGATGCAGGAGCCGACCGCGTAGGGGAGTCCGAAGCCCATGGAACCGAGCCCCGCGGCATTCTTGATCGACTGTCCGAACCTGACGCGCATGGCCTGATAGGTGATTTCACCGGCCGCGCCGGAACTTTCCGGGACGACCACATCCGAGGGCAGAAGCTGATGGAAAAGCTCATCCGTAAACCGGTAAAGGTCCACACGGGCATTTTCTCCTCCGTCGTTTCCTGTGAAAGCGGGATACTTTGCCTTCAGACTCCGGCAGTATTCCAGCCAGGGTTCGTGATCTTTCATGGAAAAAGGCGCAGAGACGAGCTCCGGGACTGCCCGTGCAAGGTCAGCGGCGCAGGCCAGGGAGATTCCCTTGATCTTGCGGATTTCTGCGGGATCGATGTCGACCATGATCTTGAATGCGTTTCTGGCGAAGTCGGCACTGTTGAAGGCCGTAATGCTGGGATCCAGGCGGCTTCCAAGGACCAGCAGACAGTCGCAGTTCTGGACAATGAAGTTTGCGCACCGTCCGCCCATGATCCCCGGAAATCCGAAGTTCAGCGGATGGTCAAAGCCCATGAAGTCGGCCGTTTTCCAGCTCATGATCACGGGAATGGAATATTTTTCGGCGAACGCGCGGACTGGATCGGAAACGCCGGCAAGCTTGACTCCGTTCCCCACGAGAAGAAGCGGACGCTTCGATCCGGCGAGCGCTTCGGCGATTTTCTCCGCGGGAAACGGCGGATTCGCCCCGGCCGGAGGAACGAACCCCTTCATGACGGTTTCATCGACGAGAGCGCCCTGGACATCGAGCGGGATATCCAGCCAGACGGGGCCTTTGCGTCCGTGAGTGGCTTCATGCCAGGCTCTTTCAAGGTGGTACCGGATTGCCGCAGGCTCCATGACGGTGACGGCATATTTTGTGATGCATCCGACCATGGAGACGATGTCGACTTCCTGGGAACCCATCTGGCGGACGCCGCTGCCTTTTTTGAGGTCGGGTCGCTTGGCCTGTCCGGAAAGGAAGAATGCGGGAGTGGAATCGATCCACGCTGCGGCCACGGCGGTTATGGTGTTCGTGGCGCCGGGACCGGAAGTGACGAGCCCGACTCCGGGCGAATTGGTGTGCTGTCCGACGGCCTCGACCGCAATGGCAAGCGCCTGTTCATGTTCAAAGCAGGTATAACGGAGCCGTGAATTCCTTCCGAGGGCGTCGTCAAGATGCATGGCGCCCCCTCCGACCAGGAGGAAAACATCGCGGACGCCCCTGTCCGCAAGGAAATTCATGATATAATCGGCAACGCGGATCATTCTGTTCAGCCTCTCATTTTTTTGCGGACGGCCAGTTCTTTGTCGGTCATTCTGCGTTCACCTGTGCCGCATG
>CAZHPP010000236.1:0-6421 GCA_964534535.1 uncultured Victivallales bacterium
GACATCTTTTTCGCCGAGACACATTTGCAGAATGGTGCGGTTGGAGCCGGAGGTGCCGACGACGACGGAATAGGATTTGTGGGCGCCGAAGACCCGGGCGGCGAACTCCTCGCTTTTGCGGAAGGCGCCTTCGTGGTCGAGGAGGGAGCCGATGCTGGAACGCTCGATTCCGGTGTCGGTGCGGAACAGATTTTCGCCGTAGAAGTCGTAGAATTTCTTTCCGGCGGGCATTTTTGTGAAGCCGATTCCGCCCTGATGGCCGGGCGCGGCCCAGGAATACTCGTGGTTCTGCTCGTTGTACTCCCAGATTGCCTTCATGAGCGGAGGCAGGAGCTGTTCGCGGAACCGCTGGACCGCGGCCTCGATTCTTCCCGCGATGAAGGCGGGAGAGTCTTCGAAGATCCAGGCGAATTCGTTGGCGAGCTCCATGAGCTTCCCGGAAAGATGCCGGGAAGTCTTTGCGCGGTCGGCGAGCAGGAAGACGGGGACGCCGGACTGGCGTTCCCGGATTTTTTCCAGGAGCCGGGCCGCGGCCGGGACGCCGGCCCGCTCATATTCCATGTCCGTGCTGACGAGGAAGCAGTCGATGTCCATGTCGGTTGCGGCGACCGGCATGGCGTCCTCGTAGCTGAAGGCGCGCATGGAGCTGATGTTCTTGGAGAGGAGCGCTTCGACGAGACGTCCGACGGCGGCGTTCATGGAGGCGCTCTGTTCGCTGCGGGAATCCTCCACGATGAGCACGCGGCGGGTCTGAAGTTCTTTGTTCATGATGAAAAAAATCCTTTCTCAGAGACTGATGGTGTCGGTTGCAAAACAGAGGACGGCGGCGATCGCGGCGATGCAGAGGACGACCGCTCCGGCGAGTTCTGCCTTCGTGAAGTCGGGCATGTCGCGCTCCTCCGTGGTCTTTGCATCGTCGCGGGCGTTTTTGCGCGCCCAGAGGTAGACCGGGATTCCGGCCGCCTGGAAGATCAGCGCCATGAAGAGATAATTGAGTCCGGCGGCATAAATCATCCAGACGGCGTAAAGGGTGCCCGCGGCTCCGCAGAAGAGGGCGAACTTTTTCCCGACCGGAAGCTTTTCCGGATACTGATGCACGGCGCAGAGCTTCCACAGGTACGCGGTGCATGCGAGATAGGGCGGCAGGATCATCACGCTGGTGACGGAGAGCATGGTGTTCCATGCGTTGTTGGCGAAATAGACGAGGATCATGGTGAACTGCATCATGAAGCTGGTGACGATCAGGGAGACGTTCGGGGTCTCCTGGGCGTTTTCACGCTTGAAGATGCGCGGGAAGGTGCCGTCCATGGCGGCGGCGTAGGGGATCTGCGCAATCATGATCGTGAAGGCGAGCCAGCTCGTGAGGAGCGCGATGATGACGCCCAGGTTCATCACCCAGCCGCCCCAGCTTCCGACGACGTCGGAAAGCAGCGGAGCGGTCGAGGGGTTGGCCAGTCCGGCGAGTTCGCTCTGGTACATCTTGCCGAAGGGCAGGATGGAAAGCGCGGCATAGATCGCAAGGCAGGTGAGGAATCCGGCGAGAGTCGCCCTTCCGACGGCGCGCTGGCTTTTTGCGCGTCCGGAAACGACCACGGCGCCCTCGATTCCGATGAACGACCAGAGCGTGACGAGCATGGTGGATTTGACCTGGGAAAGCAGACTTCCGAGCGGCTTGAGGCCTTCCGCTTTGACGGTCTCCGTCCCGAGCATGTCCGTGGTGAAGAATTTGAGCTTGAAGCACGCGATCATGATGATGATGAAGAGGATGATCGGGATGAATTTGCACGCGGTCCCGATGATGTTCACGAAGGCGGCCTGCTTCACGCCGCGCAGGACGGCGAAGTTCATGATCCAGATCACACAGGAGCCGCCGATCACGGACCAGAGATTGTTTCCGCCGGTGAACACGCCGGGGAAGAAATAGTCGAAGGCGTCCATCAGGAGCACGGCGTATCCGACGTTTCCGAAGATGTTGCAGAGCCAGTATCCCCATGCCATCTGGAAGCCGGCGAAGCGGCCGAATCCGAGGCGCGCATAGGCGTAGATTCCGGTGGTGGCGTCCGGGCGCGCGTCCGAAAGAATCCGGAACGTGTTTGCGACGAAGTACATGCCGACTCCGGTGACGACCCATGCGATCATCACGGCGCCGACCGCGGCGTCCTGCGCCATGTTCTGGGGCAGGGAGAAGATGCCGCCGCCGATCATTGCGCTGACGACCAGGGCCGCGAGCGCGAACACGCCGAGCTTCTTATCGGCTCCGGCGGCCGGGGATGCGGTATTTGCTGAAATGTCCGACATAATGATTTCAGATCCTTTCGTTAAAAATGCCGGGGCTGGCGGGCCCCCGGCTTCTTCCGTTCAGACTGCGGAAAGCTCAGAGATCACATGAATCCGAGGCTGAGGACGATCCGCTTGTCGCCGGAAACGGCGGAGATCAGGCGGAACAGCAGATCCTGTCTGATGGTCTTGCCGTCTTTGCCCTTGCGCTCGAAGGAGACCTTCCAGATGGTGTTGTCGACTTCGGGAGTCTCCAGGGAGACGAGGAACGTGAATCCGGTGATTTTCCCGAACGCGCTCTCGATGTTTCCGCGGGAAGTCTCGAAGTCCTTCTTGGACATCTTGTCCCCGAGTCCGCCGTTGAGGAAGGCGGTGAACTTTTCGAAATTGTTGTTCTGGATCGCGGTCAGGATTTCGTTTCCGAGCACGACCTCGGGCGGCAGTTTCTGGTTTTTGGCGCAGGCGGCGGCCGGAGCGCATTTTGCGGGCTGGCACTTTCCGGTCTGGGCCTCGGCGCAGCGGCATCCGCAGGGAATCAGGACGGCGGCGCAGAGCAGTGTTGTGAAGATTGCGGTTTTCATGGGCGAAGATCCTTTCTGTTTGGGTTGTTTTGTTCTGCCGGAGACATTCCGGATCAGAAATTGATGCTTGAAGCGGGAGAAGGCTGTTTGGCCTTGCGCGAAGACTTCCTGGAGAATGCGGCGGCCGCGCTTTCCTGCGGGGAATCGTACTCGCATTCGCCGACCACGATCAGTTCCGAATGCTTCACGGATTTGGAAATCGAGCCGAAGATGTATTCCAGATACGGGATGTCCATGAGATAGGGCACTCCGGTCTTCGACTTGACGACGTCCTGCTTCTTGAGTCCGCCGATGACGAAGCGGTTCTTCCCGTGGGGAAGCGAGACGACCTGTGTGACGACGTTCGAGGGAGAAATGCGCGGCGCGCCGCTCGACTGGAAGCCGATCAGGCTGGTGTTGGAAAGCGACACGTTGAAGCGTGTTTCGTTGAGGTTCACGGAAACGTTCGAGACCGCCATGGTGAAGCCGTAGCCGGTCGACTGCGTGATGACCTGCTGCTGTCCCTTCGCCACGGGATAGTCGCTGCCCTTCGTGAAGGTCTTCCCGACGATGTAGGAAAGCAGTTCGTAGGGGCCGACGCCCTTGTCGGGCAGGGTTCCTGCGCTGGGCACGGGCTGGGAGACGTCGTCATAGAAGATCTGGGTGGTCCTGGCGAGCGTGGCGGGCGAATTGTTGCGGATGCAGAGTTCGCCGGTGTGGGCGATCTTTGCGCCGCCCTTGCTCACGAGGAAGTCGATGTAGCGCGTGTTCCACTTCGGGTTGAAGTTGTAGAAGCTGGTGCGCTCGGAACCGTAGGTCTGGGCAAGGTCGTAGGGACCGTTGTAGACGGCGGTCCAGTTGTTGCGGTAGCGTCCGCCGGCGCTGAAGAAGTCGGCGCCCTCGTTGTTCTTCCAGGACTGGAAGTCGAGTCCGATCTTGTTGTCGTTTTCGCTGTAGACTTCGTAGACGGTAACCTTCATGCGGACCTGCGGGATGGGCACGTCGAACTTGGCGAGCATGGAGGCAATGTTGTAGCAGGAATAGTTTTCCACGTCGAAGATGAGCCAGTTGAGGTCGGGGTCGTAGGCCACGATGTCCTGGCCCTGCCACAGTTCGGTCACGTCGCTGATGTTCATGCCGACGTTCTCGATCAGGGGCATGAGGTTCCGCGCGGGAACGAACTTGGGCATGTAGATGAACATCTGGGAGCCGTAGTTGATGGCGCCGAGATCGGGATTGTCCAGCATGGCGACGAGCGAGTCGATCCCCATGCCGTTTTCATTGTCCTTGAATCGGTACTCTTCGGCGGAGACGATCAGAAGCCCGGTGCCGTCGACATATTTGAGGCATTCGACGGCGGTGTTGCTTCCGAGCTGGGCCGTCGGCGAATAGCTTGGCTGCGAGGTCGTGGGCGAAAGCACGGGCGCGCTCACGGTCGAGGTCACGGGGAAGGTCCCCGTGTTCGAAGGATACTGCTGCTGGAGCGTGGTGTTGCCGACGCGCTTGGCCTGGACCATCTGCCGCAGATAGTCGCGGAACTCGTAGGGGTCCACGCTCTTGAGGACGTAGGTCTTGGTGATGACCCGGGGGTCGTTGTTGTCCCGGATGAAATGCACGGTCTTGGTGCTTTCCTTGACGGCGACGAGCAGCTGGGCTTCGACGCGCGTGCTGTCGTATCCGCCGGTGTTGTTGGTGTTGGTGTCGCGGGGCACGCCCGGAATTTCGACTCCGAAGAGAGGCCATGCAAATGCCGCCATGGCGGCGATTCCGAAAATAGAAGTTTTCATTATTTTGCAGCCTTTGCCTGTTTCCCGTCAAGGGAGATGCCTTTGATTGTTTTGAGTTCGCCGGGTTCGAACGGAAGCGGACTCGCCTTTGCGGTGTCGAGCATGTTCGCGGAAACCGTCATGTAGACCTTGGTCTTTTCCCTGACCTTCGTGGTGGTGCTGAAGAGATATTTGATCCACGGAATGTCGGAAAGGAACGGGACTCCGATCACCTGCTCCACCTCGTCCTCCTTGTCCCACTGGGCCAGGATCGTTTCGCCGTTCAGCGGGACGAGCACGTTGCTGAGGACCTGGCTCGTCTCCACTAGTTCGGTGCCGGCGACGTTGCGCTCGACCACGTTGGCCGTCTGGAGATTGTAGCCGAAGAACACGGTGCCGCGGTATTTCGTGTAGGTTCCGGGCGCATAGTTGTCGACCTCGAAGGCCTCCGCCGCCGGATAGCCCGACTGCGTCTGGCCGTAGTGAAGGTTCACCACCGGCTTGATCACCTTGATGTAGACCTGGCTGAATCCGGCGGGCAGATTCAGATTGCTCGCCGTCACGCTGGTCTGGTCGTTGTTGGACTTCACGATGTTCTGGTACTGGGGATTGAAGAAGAGTTCCCCGGAAAGCGAATCGGAATTGGCCATCGTCATGGTGGCGGTGTTCTTGACTTCGGCCTTGCCGCTCTGCTCCAGAAGCCGGATGAAGCTTGCGTCGAACTGCGGCGCGAAGAAGAATCCGCCCGCCGGGCCCGACATGGCCTGAAGCGCGGCCGTGCCGCTCGACGTGATGCTGAAATTGTGGAACGCCGTCTGGAAGATGTTCAGTCCGGGGCCGTTCTTCCACGCGAGATACTCGATCCCGATGTCCCGCAGCGTGCTTTCCCGCACCTCGTGGAGCGTGAACGTGAACGTGATCTGCGGGGCGGGCCGGTCAAGATAGCCCAGGAACTGGAACACATACGCCGTGTTGGAGCTGTTGTCCTTCCAGTAGATCTGGTTGGAATTCGCATCCCACGCGTAAAGCGAGCTCCAGGGGCCTTCGCCGATCACGCTGTTCACGAGCACGTTCAGGAGGTTCTGCCCGGAACGGTATTTCGGACGGTACACGGCGCGCGTGATGCCCGTTCCCTTGATGATGTCGCCGGGAACCTTGCCGTCCAGCTTGATGTCCCGGTCCACCTTGGCGATGAAGTCGTCCACGCACGGCATCATCTTGACCGGGCAGGTGACCGTCAGCAGCTGCGAATTGGCGGCGCCGTACTCGATGCAGTTCACGATCGAGTTCATGTTGTACCGCATCACCATGCCCATCACGAACGGCGTGATGTCGTTCGCCTGGACATACTTCAGACGGTAGATCTTCGACACCATGTAGTCCTGGGCGTCGTCCTGGATGAAATGGAGCTTCTGCACTCCGTCTCCGTCGACCGGTGTGGTGACCGTGACGGGACCCGCGTTCAGCCGGTGCTGAGCGTTTGGCGGCTCCTGCTGCGCCCGGGCCGCACCCGCTGCCAGCAGAAGAAGAACCGCCGCGATTCGTCTGTTCATGGTTGCTGTTCCTCCCCCTTGGTTGAAAAAACAAGTATCAACCTGTTTGGTTACAAAATAACCTGATTATGTGTCTTTGCAACGGGAGGAGTGATGTTTATCTTGCAATTTTATTATAAACAACAGTTGACTTGTTAAAAATAAATGCTATATTATATCAAATTATTATAATAATATTCGCCGGAATTTTATTTGCATGAACGGGCGCGGAAAAGAATTTTTCCCGCGGACGTGTAAAAAAATCCGCGCCGCGGTTCCCGGAAGG
>CAZHPP010000237.1:0-6413 GCA_964534535.1 uncultured Victivallales bacterium
CCTGTGTTGCTGAGATGCACGATCTCCATCCTCTCTATGCGGAAGTCCCTTGGGTCCATCGCCTCCATTGCGGCGATGTCCTCCTTGAAAAGCTCATCAACAGGAATGCCTTTGCTGTAATGATCTTCCAGTCCGTTCAGGTTTGAGGACTCTGGAAGGAGGACACGCTCGTTGAAAAGGGGGAAAGGCCTGTATGCAACCATTGGCGGGACCAGGATGTTCCTTCTGACCAAGATACCTAGAATGATGTGTACCCCGGAGACGCCGGATGCTCCTTCCGATGATGTGAACGCCTACCTGCCGGAGCAGCCTGAACCTGCGCCGCAAGAATCGCCGCTCGGCGGCGGCAGAATTACCGGCTTCGCCGTGGAGCCTTATGACCCGGACGCGCCGCTGCCGCCCTTTCCAGCTGATTATCCCATGCCCGATCCCGCGGTGACGATTGCCGACCGGAACGCCTACGGCTACACCGAAAATGATATGCTGCCGCTTACCCGCGAAAAGGCTGCGGTGCTCATGGAAAAGGATGAGACGGTCTATATGCTGCACCCAGGCAACGGCACGAGCATGGCGTTCGATATGGACGACATCGACCAGCACAACGGCTTGTTCGGAATCCGGCGTGAGGATTGGGACAGCGACCGCGAGTATCTGGATCTGGCCGAGGGGCATGAGCTGACGGATCAGGAACTTGAAAACAGCTTTCTCCACAATCCCGCCGACGCCTTTGCCATCTATCAGCTCAAACACGACGAGGCCACCCGCGATCTCCGCTTTGAGCCGCTGGAGCGCGTCACGGCGGTCGGGCTGACGGTTGACCGCGGCAACTACGATCTGGTCTACACCGCGCCGCTCACTCCGGGGCAATCGCAGGAAGAAACGCTCGACAAGCTCTATGAGCAATTCAACCTTCATCATCCCGCCGACTTTACCGGTCATTCGCTCTCTGTAAGCGACATCGTTGCCCTGCGGCAGAACGGTGCGGTATCCTGTCACTACGTGGATTCCTTCGGCTTCGCGGAGCTGCCGTCTTTTCTCAAGCCGGAAAACTACCTCAAAAACGCGGAAATGGCGATAGAGGACGATTACGATTCCATCGATGGCATCATCAACAACGGTCCCAAGCAGCCTGCCGTCGCGGAGCTGGAGCAGCAAGCCAAGACCGGCCAGCCGATCTCGCCCATTGATTTGGCGGCGGCCGTTCACCGGGAACGCGGCGAGAAAAAGCCCTCCGTGCCGGATCAGCTCAAAAACCATGAAATCAAGGAAAAGCCCATCAAGACAGCGCCCAAAAAGGGCGCGGAAAGAGAGATTTGACATGAATGATTTCACCCAGGACGAATTGACCCTGATGAGCATTTACAACAGCGCCGGTACACGGCAGGGGCTGATCGACAGCCTCACCGATATGCGAAGGTACCTTGCCGCCGATGAAGCAGAGCTGCGGAAGCTTACGGATTCGGCGATTTCAAAGCTGAAAGGAATCGGCGATTTTGACTATGCCGGGCTTGACCTGTTCCCCGAGCTTGAATGAAGATTTCCTTTGGGCATTTCAGTGTTAAAATGAATTCACAGCACAATTGGAAGTTGCCTGAAAAATTATCATTAAATGACTGCTTATGCGTTTGACCCTTTGATGATGGCCCTTGGCTGCCATTTTCCCGTCCTGTACCGGGCGAAGGAAACAGCCCAGTTTGCGAACCATCCGATCGGCACTGCAAACCAAACAAATGCGATCCCAAAGCGCGGAGCGAGAGTCATCGCAAGTACGACCCGGATAGTCAGGTTTACAAGGTTTGCCACTGTGAACATTTTCATGTCGCCTGCTCCGCGCAGCAGACCGTCAACTGTCATCTTGAAACCAAACAGGCAGAAAAACCACCCCATGAACAGCAGGTAGCTGTTTCCGGTCTGCAATGCAGCCGCCGTACCGTTTTTGCCGAGAAACAGTTCAATAATCGGTCCGTGAAAAGACTCAAGCACAGCGCAGATGATCACGGCGCATCCGATGATCATTCCGGTCGCGGCATGGTAACCCTGAACGACACGTTCTTTTCTGCTGGCTCCGATATTCTGCGCGGTATAGGAGGACAGAGCGTTGCCGATGCCGGTCATCGGTACGATACACATGGATTCGATCCGCATGGCAGCTGAAAAGCCGGCCAGTGTTTCCGAGCCGAATCCATTTATGACAGACTGTACCAGCATCATCCCAATGGAAACCGTCGATTGCTGCAGAATGGAGGGCAGCGCGATCCGGGACATGGGAAGCAGCTCTTCTTTTGAAAAGGCCTGTTCACTGCCGCCGCCGATTTTTTTGAGCAGTGCTTTCAGGACAACAAAAGACAAAAGAGCAGAAATTCCCTGCGCAATCAGTGTTGCCCATGCCACCCCCGCGATTCCCATTTGAAATGTGGTGACGGAAATCCAGTCCAGAAGGATATTAAACAGAGATGAAAAAATCAAAAAGGCCAGAGGAATTCTGGACTTGCCGAGCGCATTGAAGATGGACGACAGGACATTGTACATAAAGAGAAAAGGCAGGCCCAAAAAATAGATTTTCAGATAAACAACTGCCATATCCAGCGTATTATCCGGCGTATTCAATACGATCATGATGCTTCGGCTGAAGAGCAAACCGACGGCGCTCAGCAGAATACTGATGATGAGGAAGGCAATCAGAGCCGTACAGATCGCAGTTTTCATCCTGGAAAAGTCTTTTGCACCGAAATACCGGCTGATCATAACGGAGGCTCCGATTCCGCCCCCGATGGCGATACAGATAAAGATATTGGTCAGAGAATTGGAAGCCCCGATTGCCGCCAGCGCGCGTTCTCCGACGAAGCGCCCCGCAATTGCAGAATCCACCATCGTATAGGTCTGCTGAAACAGGTTTCCTATGATAATCGGCAGGGAGAAGATCAGGAGCGCATTGAAAGGTTTCTTCTGGATCAGATAATCATCGGTCATTCTTTTGCTGCTCCAGAAGCTTTGCATCTCGTTTCCTGCATTCCGCTTCAAATTCGCAGGTACAGTCCGTGTCATGGACAAGATCCGGCAATGCGGGTACCATCATCATTTGCTTTGAAAAACGCGCCATGGCTGATGAGATCAAATCCGAGTTCACACGGTAATGCATCTGGTAGCCGATCTTCACGCCCGTGATCAGCTGATCCTGCTTCAAGATACGAATCTGCTGTGAGACGGCAGGCTCGCTGATGCCGAGTTTTTTGGAAAGAGCTTTTACGCAGAAATGGTGTTTCATCAATAACTGCAGCAACTGGAACCTTGTTTCATCTGTGATTACGTGAATCAGTTTCACATCGTCCATAAATTTCCTCTTTTTGTAATTAAGCAATTTGTTAATTAAGGATTATCTTAATCAAGATAGCATGTTCATGTTTGGAAATCAAGAGAAGTTCTTTGAAAGCTGATGGATGATATATGTTTTCAAATCCCAATTTTTCGATCAGTTGATTAGCGTATCTTTCAGAGCAACCGAGTAACATCGGTTGCTCTTTTTCTCGCCATTTTCCCATCACCGAAAGGAGGACATCCCAATGCCCACAAAAATACAGGTGTATTCGCAGATGGCCGACCATGTGGCGACACAGATCACCGGCAGCTATCAAGGCTGGACGGAGTTCTTGCAGACCACCGCACGGCTCTACAAATACCCTTACAACGAACAGCTTATGATCTATGCCCAGCGCACGGACGAAATTGGCGGCGACGACCTGCCCCAGCAGATCGCGGACACTGCCGGGAAGCTGGCGGATGAATACTGGCACGATCACCAATACGAGATTCTTCACATCGTTGACGATTCATTCTCGAAGGATATGATGAGTTCAACATCGGAATGCAATTCAGGAGCGCGGCGGCAGTCAGCATCACTTACGCGGTCATGTCCCGCTGCGGGCTGGAGCCGGAACAGGTTCTCGACCATGAGGACTTCATGGCGGTTTTCGACTTCAATACACTGGCCACCGTTGCTGCCCTCGGCACGGAACACGAGAAAATCGCGGAAAGGAGTCTGAACAATGAACAGCACGCTGTCATACACGAAGAACGGGGATTATCTGATTCCCAACCTGAAAGCTTCGGTTTTTCTATTCACGACTACTTTTTCGCAAAAACACTGTCACCGGACATGGATTGGAGAAAATCTCTTCCGATAATGGGTGGAAGTATTACAGCTCGTATCATCTCCCAAATACGGCGTGCAGTAGAATACATGAATTGTTTGGTGGCTATTTCAAGAGAATCCGCGATAGGGCATCCAGGTCTATGAGATGGGGCTTGGAACTGGGTTCAAAGCCATCGGCGAAACCTGATTTTGAGAACAGCCAGAATTCCCTCGGCGATTCGGAATCCGCCAAATATGATTTGGCTCTCAGTTTTTCAAGTATATCGGGCCCCACTGCTGTGCTGGAAACCGTTAAAGGCGGGAGTGGCTCCCATAGTCAGTGACGAGAAGTCGGAAGCCATATCACTAAGTATCTGATTGGGTTTGGTAGATGTGGTGACATGGAAAACCGCCCTCTTGCCACAGATGAAGTTAGCAAACATGGTGGTCTTGCCGACTCTTCTCCGGTCATAGACCATCACAAGTTCCAGTTTTGATGACTCGTAGGCCTCTTCCAATATCTTTTCTTCTTCACGGTGGATGTACATATTTGGAATAGCAAAGCATGTGATCAGTTTTATCAAAACGTAATTTGACAAATCTAAATTTATCAAACTAGTGATTATGCTCATAATACGGTATAAACAGCAGACTTCTTATGATTAAAAATACTTATTGCAAAAAGGAGTGACTATTGATGAAGAACTCCTCCTGGCTTGGCTGATACTTTTTCTCCAGCGGCTCTAATGCCTCATCGAAGTGTTGCACATCTTTCTCTTGAATGTGCATTACCGGGCTGTCATAGTAAACCCATTTGCGTCCGTCCAAAGTATTTGGTTTGAGTTCTTTTACCAGCATAGCCGATGGGAACATCCCATTTGAAAGGCAAATATTGTGCTTTTTACAGCTTATAAAACCACGGCTCACATAGTTGCCTGGATTGCCGAATATTACAATTACGTCGTAACCAAAAGAGATCGCCTTTTCAAAAGAGTGTTCAAGCAACATTTTTCCATACCCCATTCGCTGATATCCCGGCAAAATGGACAACGGACCAAATGTGAGGATTTCCTTTTCTTCTCCTGTGTCATCTGTAAGTTTTGCTTTTGTATACATGATGTTTCCGATTATTTTACCATCCACTTCAATCACAAAGTCTAATTCCGGCAAAAAATCTTCGTGTTCACGCATAATGTGGACTAAATAGTGCTCATCACACCCCGGAACATATAGATTCCAAAAGGCCTTTCTGGTTATATCTTCTACAAGTTTATAATCCCGTGGAGTTTCGTTTCTGATTTGGATATTCAAAACAGCTTCTCCTTTCCGCTATTTGCGTTTTTCCTTGGCGTATTTTCTCACATTTTTCATTCCGCCAACGTCCTTGAACATTCTCTCTAACTTTTTAACCTCAATTTCTTTGGCAGTTAATCCATCGTCGTAACCCGCTTCTTTTTTAGCTTCCAATAGTTTTGAAACCGTCTACTCTCAAGAGTACCATTCTCCAATGCCGCTCATATAGCACATCCCGGCTCGCTTACATGAGTACAGTCGCGAAATTTACCGTGTTTTGCAAGCTCTTCAATGTCGTCAAAGGTTTTGCCTAAATCTGCACTTTCAGCCCCCAACTCTCGCATACCCGGCGTATCAATAAGAACGCCACCAAATCGAGAGCAAAACATTTCTCTGCCGGTTGTGGTATGTCTGCCTTTGTCGGCTTTCCCAATGTCGGCAGTCGCAAGAACTGCCTCACCCAACAGCAGATTAATCAAAGTGGATTTACGCACGCCTGACGAACCAATAAAAGCAGAAGTAGTGCCTGCTTGGAGATAATTTGATAGTTTCTCTTCTCCATGTTTCTCAAACACCGAAAGCGAGATGACATCAGAGAAAGAGGACACGCGTTCTACCTCTTTGACTGCCACTTCTATATTCTCACATAAATCGGCTTTTGTCAGCAGCACGACAGGCATCGCACCACTATCTCAAGCCACGCTAAGATAGCGTTCCAAGCGGCTTTGCACGCTTCAGATGCAGGTTTTCAGCCAAGCGGGACTACTCCCACTCAATCGTCCCTGGCGGTTTGGAAGTGATGTCATACAGCACACGGTTTACCCCGGGGACTTCGTTGCAGATGCGTGATGCGCATTTCTGCAACACTTCCGGTGGGAAGCGATACCAGTCAGCCGTCATGGCATCTTCGCTGGTCACAGCCCTGAGGGTGCACACTTCACAGTACGTCCTGTGGTCGCCTTGGACGCCGACGCTCTTCACCGGCAACAGA
>CAZHPP010000238.1:0-6409 GCA_964534535.1 uncultured Victivallales bacterium
CAGGGCGGCTTCGGGTTCGTGGTGCTCGAGTTCCGTTCGTGCGGCGGCGTGGACTTCGGATTCGCCTTCGGCGACCAGGCCCGCTTCCGTGTGAGCGCCTTCAAGCAGAAGGGCTACTTCGGCACGGTGCTCCGTCAGATTCCCAACAAGCTTCTCACCATGGAACAGCTCGGACTGCCTCCCAAGGTCAAGGAACTTCTCTACAAGCCCCGCGGACTGATCCTCGTGACCGGGCCCACGGGTTCCGGAAAATCCACCACGCTCGCCACCATGATCGACGTCATCAACACCGAGCGCGCCTGCCACATCATCACAATCGAGGACCCCATTGAATTTTACCATCAGCATAAGAAGAGCGTGGTGATCCAGCGTGAAATCGGCAACGACGTGCCATCCTTCTCGGAAGCGCTCCGCAGGGCGCTGCGTCAGGACCCGGACGTGATTCTCGTCGGCGAAATGCGCGACGTGGAAACGATGGGCGCCGCAGTCACCGCGGCCGAAACCGGACACCTGGTCTTCGGAACGCTTCACACGACCGGAGCCGCCCGGACCGTCGACCGAATCGTCGACGCCTTCCCCACGAACCAGCAGGAGCAGATCCGCACCCAGCTGGCCGCCTCGATGGTGGGCGTCATTTCCCAGGTGCTGATGCCGCGGGCGGACACGAAGGGCCGTATCGCCGCCTATGAAATCATGGTTGCGACGCCCTCCATCCAGGCGCTGATCCGCGACAACAAGACCTTCCGGATCACGTCGGACATCCAGACCGGAACCAAGTACGGCATGAATACGCTCGATTCCCACCTCATCACGCTGTATCAGGAAGGCAAGATCGCCTATTCCGAAATGATGATGAAGGCGCAGGATCCCGAAGGCATCAACCAGAAACTTCAAGCGAATTAACTCTCATCAACGATAACCAGAAGGAGCAGAAGCCATGCCATTCTATCAGTACACGGCAATGGATTCTTCCGGCAAGGAAAAACGGGGGCAGAAGGAAGCAGCCAGCGAAGAAGCGCTGACCGAATTCCTCAAGGAGCAGGGAATGTTCCCGACCTCCATCCGGCAGTCCAGGGCGCCTCAGAAAGGCGCGGGAAGTTCCGGCCCGGCGAAACCGGCCGCCGCTGCCAAGAAAAAAAGCGGAATGAGCTTCAATATCAACCTCGGGCCGGTGGTGATCAAGACCAAGCAGCTCACCATCCTCACCCGTCAGATGGCTATTCTGCTGAACGCGGGCCTTCCGCTCATCAGGGCGCTCCGCACGCTGGAAAAGCAGGCCTCTGACCCGGTCATCTCCAAAACGCTCAATCAGGTCGCGGCGGCCGTCGAAGGCGGCGCCACCTTCTCCGAAGCGCTTTCCCAGCATCCGAAATCTTTTGACAAACTCTATCTCAACATGGTCCGCGCAGGAGAAGCCGCCGGTAAACTCGAACTGATTCTCGACCGTCTGGCGATGTTCATGGAAAAGGCCTCCCGGATCGCCGGCAAGGTCAAGTCGGCCATGGTCTACCCGATCATCGTTCTTTCGATCGCCGGCATCATTACCACAGGCCTGATGATCTTCATTGTCCCCAAGTTCCAGAAAATCTTCACAGAACTGCTCGAAGGCGCGCCGCTCCCCATGGTCACGCAGATCGTCATGGGCGCCAGCCAGTTCATTCAGCACAACATCCTGATCGTGATCGGCGGCGTGGTCGCGCTGGTCTTCGCCTACAAGATGTTTGCCAAAACAAAAATCGGAAAGATGCTGCTGGACACGGCGTTTTACAACGCCCCCCTGTTCGGCGCCATCATTTCCAGGTCGGCCATTTCCAAGTTCTCGCGAACGCTGGGAACCCTGATCGGGTCAGGCGTGCCGATCCTGAACGCGCTCAACATCGTCAAGGAAACCGCAGGCAACGACGTCGTTTCCAATGCCGTCCAGAAGGTGCATGACGCCGTGAAGGAAGGCGAAACAATCGCCGCGCCCCTCCAGGCCACCAAGATCTTCCCTGAAATGGTCATCAGCATGATCGAAGTCGGCGAGGAAACCGGCAAACTCCCTGAAATGCTTGACAAGATCGCCAATACCTACGACGAGGAAGTCGACAACGCCGTTTCCGCCTTGACCTCCATGATCGAACCGATCATGATCATCTTCCTGGCCGTGGTGGTCGGCGGAATCGTCATCGCGCTTTTCATGCCGCTGGTCACGATCATCGAAAAACTCGGCGGCTGAGATGGATTCCTACGCAGTCATCATGGCGGGCGGACACGGTGTCCGCTTCTGGCCGGAAAGCCGTCTTTCCACTCCGAAGCAGCTGCTTCGGCTGATGGGGAACCTGACATTCATCGAGCAGACCATTTCCCGGCTCCAGCCGCTTTTCCCGCCGGAGCGGATCGTGGTCATCACGAACAGCGGGTACGTTCCCCCGATGCGCAAGCTCCTGACCGCGCTGCCGCCGGAAAACATCATCGGCGAGCCTGTCGGCAGGGATACCGCCCCCTGCGTTGCGCTGGCCTGCGCCTTTCTGCGCTCCCGGACCGGGGGCGGCAATGCCGGGTTCGGGCTCTTTCCCGCCGATGCCGTCATTGTGGACGGCGAAGCCTTCCGCCGCGCCATCGGGGAATCCCTGGCGACCTCGGAAAAGACCGACTCCGTCGTCACGCTCGGAATCGTTCCCAAGTACCCCAGTTCCGGCTACGGCTATATCGAACTGGGCGAACCAGTCGATTCCGGGACGCAGACGCGCTTTTTCCGCGCCGTCAGCTTCAAGGAAAAGCCGCCCGTTTCCATCGCGGAAAAATATATCGCCGCCGGAAACTACCGCTGGAATGCCGGAATCTTCGTTTCCACGCTTCATACGATTGAAAACGGGTTCCGCGAGTTCGCGCCGCAGCTTTCCATGCTCGAAAAGGAGCTCGTCGGCATGTTCCGGGACGATGCCATGGAGCGTTTCCCGGAAATCTACAACAATGCCGCCAAGGAGTCCATCGACTGCGCGCTCATGGAAAAAATGGACCGCATCATCGTCGGAGAAGCCCCGTTCGACTGGGACGACGCCGGAGCATGGACTTCGCTCCGCAATCAGCTGACGGCGGACCAGGACAACAACGTTGTCCGCGGCGCATTCGCCGGGCTGGGCACGGAAAACTGCATCATCCAGACTTCAAACGATCATCTTGTCGCCACGGTCGACGTTTCCGATCTTGTGATCGTCCATACGCAGGATGCCACGCTCGTCTGCAATGCCAGGTCCGCCCAGCGCGTCAAGGATCTGGTCAGGCTCATCGGCGAAAATCCCGCCTATACAAGGTATCTCTGAAGCGCCATGCCGCAGGAACTCCGTCTTTTCAACATCGGCAACACGCACGTCCAGTGCGGAGTCCTTTCCGGGGGAAAAATCACCGGCCTTTCGGTCTGCGATACGGTCGGCTTCGAGGCCCCGCAGGACGGCCGGTCCTGCGCGGCGGCCTCGGTTGTCCCGGCGGTCGGAACAAAGTTCGTTTCCGCCGGCGCGTTCGTGCTCGATTCCCGTTCGCTGAATCCCGGACTCCTGAACCTTTCCGCCATGAAAAGCCCCTCGACGATCGGCGCCGACCGGCTCGCCAACGCCGTCTCGCTGACCCTGGGCGCTCTGCCTGCCGTGTGCATCGATTTCGGAACCTGCATCACGTTCGAAACAGTCGATGCGGAACGGCGAATGCTCGGCGGCGCGATTCTTCCCGGACGCATGCTCCTGCGCCGTGCCCTGAATTCCTGGACGGCGCAGCTGCCTCTGACGGAGCTGCGGAAGACCGCCGCGGAACCGCCGGGAGACTGTACGGTCGATGCGGTCGACTGCGGCTGCGACCTCGGCGCGGCCGGTTCGGTCCGGTTCATTCTGGAGAGCCTGCAGAGGAAATTCCCCGGGATCCGGGTCGTGCTGACGGGCGGCGATGCGGAATTTTTCCATCCGTTTTTCCCGGATGCCGAACAGGGCGGAGCCGATTTTACGCTCCGCGGTCTTGCGGAAGCGTTCAGAGCCCGCATCGTTTAAGACAAAAGGCTCTGTTCTGCGTGATGACTGATGTTAAGGCATTTTCAAGGGGCTGCTCGCCACTTGAACCCTCGGCAGGACTCAAGGAGCCCTGCACCCCTGCGCAAAAAAATCAATTTTTTGCGCTCGTTTTCTTTGTCGACACCTGTCGGCCAGGGGGATAAACCTCCGTTTTTCCCTCGGCCCCCCCGAATCCCTGAAAAACAGTCAACGCTTAAACAAAAAAGGCGGAACCGAAGTTCCGCCTGAAATCCGAAGAAAGCCGAAATCTTACGCCTTGCGGCTTCTGCGTCCCAGCATCCGGAATCCGAAGAGTGATCCGCCGCCTAGAAGAAGCGTGGCGAGGAACCCGGGGAGCGGCTGTCCGTTCGGGCTCGTGCCCGCGTCCGTGCCGATTCCAAAGAAGATCGACTTGCCGCTGGTGTAGTCGAGTTCGCCGAGAATCGTATCAAACGCATCGACTCCCTGCGGATAAACCGCACGGACGTAGGACGCTGTGTCGGTCGATGTGCTCACAAGACCATTCTTGTCCGCGATCCAGATTCCGATATCGGAGCCGGCGTTGAACGTCCCGAGAAGGTAGCCGTACTGATAAACACCGCGGTCGTTGTACTTGAAAACAGCACTTCCCCCCAGGGCCGTGGAAAGTGCCCCGGTCGCCTTGTCGACGTAGCCGTAGGCACTCATGACCTTGCTCAGTACTTCCGTATTCCCGTCGGAGCTGTATGCCGTGCTGATCTTGTCGAGAATATAGAGTCTTGTGTTGTTTTCGGAAACATGGACCCAGAAATAATTGCCTCTGCCGAGCCCGGCGTTTTCCGTGTCAGCTTTTACATTGCTGATATACGGGTCGACCGTGACATACTGCGCTGTGGCGAATGTGCTCAAGGCCAAAGCCGAAATGAACAGGATCAGCAGCTTTTTCATTTTCTTATACCTTTTATGTGTGTTAAAAAACTTTCCTACATTATATATATTATAGCACAAATAAAATAAAAATCAAGAGGGTGATAAATAAAAATCAAAAATATATCACAGAATAATGATGATATCAAGAGACGGCAAAATTCCGGTCCGGATTTTTTCCCCGCCGCGTTCGCCTGCGGTATTTTCATCGGGAAAAAACTTTTCCGTTCCCTGTTTCCGGCTTGAAAATCGGCGCAAGCCGTGATAGAGTTCCCGCAGTGAATCAATTCTGGAGATTTTCATGACGATGAATTTTAGGGTTGTCCCCGGAGTATTCCGCCGGACCGGGACCGGCACATGCTGACAAAGACCTGGTCCGCCGCAGTCGAGGGCGTGGAATCGCGTCCGGTCGAGGTGGAAGTCAATACAACGGAAACGGGCGACCGCATCATCGTCGCCATTGTCGGACTGCCGGACGCCGCGGTCAAGGAAAGTTCGGAGCGGGTGCGTTCGGCCATGAATTCGTGCGGATTCGGGCATCCGGCCGGATATACGCTCGTGAACCTGGCTCCCGCCGATATGCGCAAGGAAGGCGCCGGATTCGACCTGCCGATCGCCGCCGGACTCATTTCCGCCATGGGGCTTTACAGCCGGGAAACGCTTGCAAAGACCATGCTGCTGGGCGAACTCGCGCTCGATGGTTCGCTCCGCCCCGTGAAGGGGTGTCTGCCCGCGGCGCTTCTCGCCCGGGAAATGGCGCCCGCGGTCGAATCGCTGATCGTGCCTTCCGGCAATGCCATGGAGGCCGCGATCGCCGCCTCGAAACTCCGCGTCTATGCGGTGGACAATCTCCGGGAGGCCATGGAGGCCGTGGCGGGAAACATCCTGCCGCTCGCCAAGGATTCCGCCAGCGTGTTTTCCGAACCCGACTGGGATTCCTTCCCCGATTTTTCCGACGTCAAAGGCCAGTTCCAGGCCAAACGCGCGCTTGAAATCGCCGCGGCGGGGGGACACAATGTCCTGTTCATCGGGCCGCCCGGGACCGGAAAATCCATGCTCGCGAAGCGGCTGCCCGGAATCCTCCCGCCCATGACCGAACGCGAAGCGCTCGAAACCAGCCGCATCTACAGCGTGATGGGGCTTCTCGATTCCAAGACGCCGCTCCTGAAGATGCGTCCGTTCCGTTCGCCGCATCACACGGTGAGCGACGCGGGGCTCCTGGGCGGCGGAACGAATCCTCAGCCGGGCGAAATCAGTCTGGCGCACAACGGCGTGCTCTTTCTGGACGAACTTCCCGAATTCAAGCGCAACGTGCTCGAGACTCTGCGCCAGCCGATCGAATCCGGCACGATCACGGTGAGCCGCGCCGCCGGAAGTTTCGAATTTCCCTGCCGCTTCCTGCTGCTGGCCGCCATGAACCCGTGTCCCTGCGGTCATTTCGGCGATCCCAGACGGGTCTGCCACTGCGGAAGCAAACGGATTGC
>CAZHPP010000239.1:0-6395 GCA_964534535.1 uncultured Victivallales bacterium
AAGACATCATGTGCGTCAAGGCCGACGGCACGATCATCGGCCCGCACAAGCCCTCGAGCGAATTCCCGTTCCACCGCGCAATCTACAAGATGCGCCCTGACATCAAGGCGATTCTTCACGCGCATCCGCCGGCGCTGGTTTCGTTCAGCGTGGCCGGCAAGATTCCGAATACGTTCGTGTTCCCCACCGCCAAGATGATCTGCGGCACGGTGGGATACGCTCCGTACGAAGTCCCCGGCAGCGAAGCCCTCGGCAAGAACGTCTCCGCGGCGTTTGCCGAAGGCCACAGCACGATTCTCCTGGAAAACCACGGCGCCTGCTGCGGCGGCTCCACGCTTCTCCAGGCCTTCCAGAGATTCGAGACGCTCGATTTCTGCGCAAGACTCATCAACCGGGCCATCCAGCTCGGAACGCCGCATTATCTTTCCGAAACCGACCTTGAATTCTCCCTGATCGACCGCAACGCCAAGTTCAAGGAGTTCAACCCCGGAGTCCGGAAGAGCGACGCGCTCGAAATGCGCTACCAGATGACCCAGCTCATCCACCGCGCCTACCGCCAGCGGCTCTTCACCAGCACGGAAGGCACCTTTGCCGTCCGCCTGGATGCGAACCGCTTCCTGATCACGCCGCAGGGCGTCGACCGCGGGAATCTGGTCCCCGACGACATTGTGCTGTTCGACGGCGACCACTACGAGGCCGGGAAGCGTCCCAGCCGCGCCGCATGGTTCTTCAAGGCCGTGTTTGACACCCAGCCGGAGATCAGGTCGCTCATCATCGCGAATCCGCCCTGCCTCATGGGCTATGCGGTTTCGCACGAGGTGTTCGACCCCAGAGTCATTCCGGAAAGCTACATCCTGCTCCGCGAGATGCCCGAATTCCCGTTCGGCGCGCATTTCCGCGATCCGCAGAAGGTGGCCAAGGTCCTTTCCCCGAGATACCCGGTCATTCTCATCCAGAACGACTGCATCGTCTCTTCCGGAAAGACCCTGCTGGAGGCTTACGACCGCATGGAAGTCGCGGAGTACAGCGCCCAGGCGACCATCGATGCCCGCGGGCTCGGCGGCATGAAGCCGATCACGGACAAGGAGATTGCGGACCTCATCAAGGCCTTCAAGCTCGTTCCGTAATGATTTCCTGAAACTGAAACGGTCCGGAGCGCATCCAAAGCGTTCCGGACCGTTTTTTCTGTCCCCGCGTTATTTAATCACTTTTCATACTCTTTGAGACAAAAAGCTCTCCGCCTCTCAAAAAAATGAGCGTAAAGTTTCAAAATAATCTTTTTTTCCGCAACAGGTTATTGATAAAAATACAAAAAATACTATAATTAAAAAAGGCAGCACAACAGAATGGAGATTCTGAATCAATGGATCTGGTCAGACACAGAAGAGGAAAGATCTCCGATGCCGCGGCGGTACTGCGGCGCGAATTTTCCGACCCGGCCGTCCGGAAAGGCATGCTGGCGCCATCTGCCAGGGAATGCGCCCGGCGTTTCGGAATTTCCATCCCCACTGCCCATGAAGTCCTGAAACAGCTCGCAGTGGAAGGGATTGTCTACCGCGTCCGCGGCAGCGGAACCTTTATCCGGAAAACGCCCGGCGCGGCGGAGTGCCGGATCGGACTTTTGGAATGCCCCAGTTCCCCTGTTCCGCCCGGACTGACCAGCGTCTACAATTCCGAAATCGCGAATATCACAAGATACATGAAGAAATCCGGGTGGGCCGTACGAAACGTCTCCTATCCGGAACTTCAGGACAGAAAGACCGCCATGGAACTGCTGAGAAGTTTCGACGGCATGCTGATCTCGAGGACATACGTGGACGATTATTCCCTTCCGCTTTTTAGGAAGTCGGGCGTTCCGTTTGTCGTTTTCCGGCTTCAGAACCGCATGCCGGAGGAGATATCCCAGTCTATTCCGACATGAACATGGGAATGCAGGAAGCGCTTTCCATAGCTGGACGATCCCGGTTCCAGAAAAGCAATCATCTTTCATGAGCCGACCGACATGACCGTGGAACTGGCGCTCCAATGGCGGAAGAACCTGATCCGGGCCGGAGTCCCGGAGAAGAATATCGAAACATTTCAAATCAACGTTTTCAGGCGTTCTGCGGAATGCTACCGATATGTCAGGGTCTACTGCAGGTCTCTGGCGGAGAAACTCATCCTGACAGCAACCGACGGCCTGGCATACAACCTGATCGACGCCTTCGCGCTCGAAGGCATGCAGCCCGGACGCGATTTTCAGCTCATCAGCTGCGGGAACCGCGAGGGACAGGGGTTCCGTTTCATGGCGGACCCCGTTATTACATCCGTCGACCCCATGGAAGCCACTGTCACCAGGGAGGCCGTCAAACTGCTGATGATGAAGATCGAAAATTTTTCCGCCTGCGATTATATCGTCCGAATCCCTTCCGGGCTGGCCGTCCGGAAAAGTTTTAACCGGGAGCCGTAAAGGTGGGGACTGATTCGTCCCGGAACGCACATGAAAGCCGGAGACAGCACAAAAAAATTGACATGGACCGGAAACAACACACCAAGGAGATAAAAAAATGAAAATGACCACTGTTCTGCTGGCGGCAGTCGCCGGAATGATCGGGATGTTCGCAGCCGCATCGGAAATCACCGTCAAAAGTGCGCAATCGGGCGAATCGTCCGGATTTCTGGACCTGCCCGCCGTCACGTTCCGTCATGGCGACCGCGTCGTCCTCGAATTCAGCGCATGCGTAAAGCGGCCCGCGCCCTGCGGCTGGTCGCCCGTAGTCAGCTTCCGCCTCAATCGCAATACGCTGAAGCAGTTCGACTCGAAAAAGCTGCCGCGTCTCCTCGGGGAAGAAACCTTCACGACCCGGATCGGCGGCAAGGAAGAAAAGACGTCATGGTGGTATCAGAATTTCCGGCTTTACACGTTCTTCGGCCCCGGAAAAGGCGCAGCGGACAGCCGGATCGTCAGTCCCGGAAATATCTGGGACTTTCGTCTGGACGTGACCGATCTGACAGTCTCCGGGAAACCGAACCGTCTGGAGGTCTTCAACTGGCTTTCCGAGAAACTTGCCGGCGGCATACCCTCGGAACTTGAACTCAAGAATATCAGACTGACCGTCATTCCCTCGGCAAAATCGTAAAAAAGGCCATACGCCCCATGAAAAAGACTCTGATCATTCCGCTTCTGCTGCTTTCCGCTGCGTTTCCTCTGAGCGCGGAGCACGCCGTCGCAGCAGACCGGAAAGCGGAAATGGCGATCGTTTACCGGAAAACCGCCGAGCCGCAGAAACAGCTTTACGATCATGTATTCCGCAGGTACAACACGCCGGACCTCGCCGCGCAGGAACTTGCGGAACATCTCCGGAAGATCACCCTTGCGCCGTTCCGCATCATGGAAGAATCCGAATGGGATGGAAAACAGCCGGCGTTCCTGGTCGGCGATACGGCGTTCGCCGAAAAATCCGGAATCGACTTCAAAAAGCTCGGACGCGAGGAATGGTTCTACAAGAGCGCCGGACCGCATATTCTCATCGGAGGCGGCACATGCTGGGGCAATTCCATCGCCGTCGCCAAGTTCCTGGAAAATGAACTGGGATGCCGCTGGTTCACGTATGAATCGGAATATCTTCCGGTCCGGATGTCTCTCACTCTGCCGGAACTCAACCGAAGCGGGACTCCTGCATTCGAGTCCCGCGTGATCTACATTCCGCCCGACGGCAGCGGCTCCAAATTCATTTCCAAACGGATGTACCGCTGGATGCGCCTCAACAGAAGCAATTTCCAGTGCGAACCGGGAATTCCCTCGCGCCAGTACATGGGAACGCATTCCTTCTATGTCTTCGTGAATCCGGACCTGTATTTCAAGACGCATCCCGAATACTTCAGCATGGATTCGTCGGGAAAACGCTTCTGCGGCTCCGCAAAAAGCCGGATGGGCGGACAGCCCTGTCTTTCAAACCCGGAAGTCGCAAAGATCGCGGAAAAGAAACTGCGCGAATTCATTGCCGCAGACCGGAAAAACTGTCCTCCGGAACTTTATCCGACGGTCTATCAAATCTCCCAGTGCGACAACACCAAATTTCTCTGTCTCTGTCCCGAGTGTCGGAAAATCACGGAGCGGGAAGGCAGCGAGGCCGGACTCCTGCTCCATTTTCTGAACCCGATCGCCCGCAGCATCGCAAAGGATTATCCGGAAATCAGAATCATAAGTTATGCCTATGTCTCGACGGAAAAGGCGCCGAAGACGATCCGTCCGGAGAAAAACGTCGATCTCCAGTGGTGCGATCTCTATTTCAACAGCGACTGCTATCACCCTCTCACGCACAAATTCAACCGCGGCCAGTTCCAGAACCTGACCGGATGGAACGGCAGCATCGCTGCGGTCTGGGACTACTGGAACATGGGCGGACGCTGGATCAATCCGCCGAGAATCGAAACCATGGCATCCGCGATCGCGCCGGACATCCGGCTCTTTCACAAGCTCGGAGTCCGCAGATTCTTCACCGAGGCGGAACACCGGTACTGCGACGTGGATACGAACTTCATCGAGCTCCAGTGGTATCTCGGGTTCCAGCTTCTCGACGATCCCTCCAGGGATGAAAAAGTCCTGATCGCCGAATTCATGAAACATCACTACGGTCCGGCGGAAAAAGAGATGGCGCAGGCCTTCAGCATCATTTCGAAGGCGGTCGAATCCGAACCTGTGCCGGTCCGCTACGTCGGATCATTCTATCAGAAATTCCTGACTCCCGCATTCGTCAAGACTCTCTACACACTGCTCGGACAGGCCGTCAGCAGGACTCCCGCAGATTCCCCTTACCGTTTCCGTGTGGAGCAGGAGATGCTCCCCGTGCTCCGCACCATGGTTTATTACGACGGGTTCCGCTGCGGACATTCCCGCGCTTCCCTCCTGAAGGAATATGCGGAAATGCGTCAGCGCCAGCTGGAATACCGCTATTCCGGTGATGAACTGCAGTGGGCCGAAAAGGGGATGAAGGATGAACTTGCAAAACTTTCCTTTGACTTCCCGACGCCGGAAAAATTCGCCGACCTGCCGCCGGAATCCATCCGAAAGTTCACCGCGGCCGACTTCACCAAGAGAACGGCAGTCGACGACCCCGGTTCAAAGCTGGGGAAGGTCATTCGCATCGGTTCCCAGAACCGTTCCGACGACTTGCGGAAACATGCTTCCGCTCCTGAAAAGGGAATGAACAAGTTCATCTTCGGCATCACGGACATGTCCCGGAAAAACGAACGGTGGTTCAACCTGAAGCCGGAGCTTTCCGCCGATGAGAAGTATCACTGGCACTGCATCCGCGATTTCACGTTCGGTTCAAAGACGGTCTTCTGGGCCTGGGGCTGGTGGGTCATGCTGGACATATCGAAAGTTTATCTCGACGGTGCGGAAAACCGCTGGGACGTCTGGTTTTCGGTCAAGGTCACCGGTCCCGCCTATGTGCCGGGATCAAAACAGGAAAATGATTTCTTCATTGAATCCGTCATCCTCACAAAACCGGGTGCCGTAAAATGAAAATCCCAAAAAAACAAAGGAGGCCCTTATGACAGAATTCCCAACTGAAGTCCGTCCCCGCACCCGCAGAATTTTTACATTAATCGAGCTCCTGGTCGTCATCGCGATCATCGCCATCCTTGCGGGCATGCTGCTCCCCGCCCTCAACAAGGCAAGGGAGGCCGCAAAAAAGACATCCTGTATTGGGAATCTGAAGCAGGTCGCGTCCGCCATCATCAACTATGCCATGGACAACAGCGAACAGGTCCCCATCTGGCGGGAACATGTGGCCGGTGACGAATACAGGTTCTATTATGACGTTCTCGGAACGGCATATCTCGGAGTCGAGACCTGGAAGACTCACCTCACCTATGCCCATTACAGACAGAATGTCCCCGCCGGAACCCATGCGTCAAGCCTGGTGCTCTGTCCTTCCTGCGTCAACAACTACAGCGGCACAAATTATGCACTCAACGCCACCTTTGCAGAGAACTCTCCTTCCAGGAAGCCGCTGAACATCGTCCGGCGGCCGTCAACCTCGGGACTCCTGCTGGAAACGGGAATTCCCGCCCCGGGATCCAGGTTCGCCGCGGGCGGCCAGGCGCTGGATCTTTCCTCGCTGTGCTGCTTCAATGCCCGGCCGACCTTCACGCCGAACCAGACGGGCTCAAGCTGGAACATCGCGTTCCCCCATTCCCAATTCATGAACGCGGGAATGATCGACGGACACGTCGCACAGCTCCGGTTCGCCGGGTACGGCGTTACGCTCAAAATCGACCATCAGTACACGGACAATTACACGGAATTTTTCGCCTATCGGTAAAGGCGCTCCGCATTCCCCGCTATTGTATCGTGAGCACGACTTTGCCGATGTTTTCGCAGCGGCGGAGGATTCCATGCGCCTTCT
>CAZHPP010000240.1:0-6385 GCA_964534535.1 uncultured Victivallales bacterium
TAATCTCGCATTATGGTGGAGTAGGGCCCACATAACCGCTGGTCTGGAAATTATCATTATATGATAAAGCACTCCACGCACGGGCTTCCGGCGTATAAGGCTTTGCCTTAAGCTGTGCATAGGTTTGCGCTACCACATGGTGATCATAATAATAAAGATTGCACTTGCGGGGACTGGACGTAATACAATTGGTGCCGGATGGCAAAGTCCGCAGCTCCCCTTCATCATGGCGGTAGGCCAATTCGTTGATGTCATTGAAGTTCTGCCTGAACGTTGCTGAATCCACTAAGACGCAGGCTTCTCCCGGTTTTCTAATGATAGAAGTCTTCTTGATCTGGGTTCTCCAATGTGTGGTGGCGGTGTTCCCGCACAAGATACTATTCAAGGCAAAATGCCGAGGATAATAATCCGTATTCTTTTCATTTGGACAGCTGAACACTCCATGTGAATTCTTCTTCAGATCATCAAAATTCAGAGACACTCCGTATTTCAGATTGGCCAGAATGCCGTACCAGAATTGGCCTTGATAAAGACTGTTGCTGGAGGTGTCGGAACTGACCTGGGAGGCAGGAAGAATCCATCCCCAGTCGTCGCTGTAGAGTTGAATGGCGATCCCGATGGTTTTCTGATTACTGACGCAACCTATGCTTCGGGCCTTCCCGCGCACCTTGCTTAACGCAGGCAGCAGCAAGCCAGCCAGAATCGCGATGATCGCTATGACCACGAGGAGTTCTATTAATGTAAAATTTGCTATTCTGAGGGAGAAAAACCTGCAGGCACGCATCTCCCTTCCGTTAGAGTGAAATGCCTTTTCCGTCTTTGCAGGAACCTGAGATGTGTTCATGTTGCAAGTCCTTCTTTTTTCTGCTGTTGTCTTATTTGAAGATCTCTTTCAGAATGCAGGCACTTTTCTTCAGGTCGATTTCCGGAGCGCGCAGATGGGTGTCGTGTTCGATCAGCACCCATTTGTCATAATGAAACTTCATCAGCTCCTTTCCAATTGCCTCAATATCGAGTCCGGCGTTGCCTCCGCCAAGTTCGCAGAAACGCAGACGCTCGCCCCAGCGGTCCAGCCCGATTGATTTGTCCTTGTAGAATATATCCTTGAAATGCACTGCGGCAAGTCGGTCGTGATACTTTTTTACAACTTCCACACAATCGCCGCCGGCCGCATGGTAATGCGCAATGTCGAACAGCAGCAGTGCGCCCGGAACTTTCCGCATGAATACGTCGAGTTCCTCCGGGTCCTGAATCCGGGTTCCCAAATGATTGTGGAGAGCCACTTTGACGCCGTAGTCCGCCGCGGATTTCACAACGTCATTGGCGCGGCGCAGGTAATCCTCCATCGGAATATCCCGCGCTGTCCGCACACTGAGCCAGACATACTCTTTTTTGAATGCAGCCGCGCTCTGCAGCGTCAGTTCATAATCGGTGCCGCAGTTGCAGCTGGCAAAGTCCATTCCCATGCGGTGGAACGTCACGGCGTTCTGGAAAAGTTCCGCCGGACTTGCCCCCTTGAGCCATTCAATGCCGCCGATTCCGATGCCGCGGAGCAGTTCCAGACGCTGACGCAGGTTGAAATTTCCTCCGTACCAGACATCCATGCCGTAGTCGGCAACTCCAAGCATGTTCTTCATGTCAAGTGCTCTTCCTGTTATTTTGTGCAGGCGAGCATGACTTTGCGGATCGCTTCGCCACAGCGTTCGAGCACCGGTTGTTCCGCAAACAGGAACGGATGCATTCTGCAGACCAGACGCTTGTACATGATGTCTTCGCAGACCGGAGTCGGGTGTTTGACATAGCGGTCCTCCGGTATATTCCAGGCGGGACTTTTATAGAGCGGAGATCCCCAGCCGACACCGAAACAAACGCCTTCCGCGTTGAGCGCCTTAAATATCTGTCCTCGGTCGACGCCCGGCTTGAGATGCTCAAGCTGAAGCAGAAGGCTGAAGAAATAGTAGCAGCGCGTATCGTCGGCATAAGCAGATTTCTGCAGTTTGACTGACGGAATATCCTTGATGTATCCGTTGATGATTTTTACGGCCTTTTCGCGCTTTTCGCGGTATTCGGCCTGATGCTGAAGCTGATCGTAGATGATTGCCGCCTGGAATTCGGTAAAGCGGTACTGATGGCACATGAGCCCGGTTTCCAGCGGAACGTTTCCGTGCATGATTGAACCGCCGATGTGCGAAAGACGGAACAGCCGGTCCGCCAGCCGCTCGTCGCTTGTGATGCAGCATCCGCCTTCGCCTCCGGTCATGAGTTTCGTCTGCTGGAACGAGAAGCTTCCGATCTCGCTCAGCGAACCGGCGCCTTTGCCGTGCTGTTTTGCGCCGTGCCCGTGAGCGGCGTCCTCAATCACATGCAGATGATGTTTCTTTGCAATTGCGTTGATTCTGTCCATGTCCGCGAGCGCGGAATAGATGTGCACCGGAATGATGGCTTTCGTGCGCGGAGTGATGGCCTCCTCAATTTTTGCAGGGTCCATGCACATCGTGTCCGGATCGACGTCGATGATGACCGGCTTCGCTCCGACATAAATAGGAGCCTCGGCCGTGGCGATCCATGTGATGCCGGGAACGATCACTTCATCGCCGGGCCCGATATCGAGAGCAAGAAGCGCACATTCGAGCGTGGTGGTGCCGTTGCACATCCAGAGCGCGTATTTCGCATCCTGGAATGCCGCAAAATCGGTCATGAGTTTCGGCTCGTAGACCGCGCGCATACTCCATTTTGAGGAGCGGTAGATGTCGATCAGTTTCTTTTCGGTCTCCGGGAGCGGGATCGGCCAGACCGGAATGTTCTTTTCAAATTCGCCCTCGGCAAAAACCGGAGTGCCGCCATTGATTGCAAGTTTTCCATTCTTCATAATGCTTTCTCCATGTTAAGAAGCTGTTCCGCCGTGAATCCGGCGATATTGTCTTGATATTTGAATTGATGCAGAAACGGATATCCGTAAATTTCATAGAAACCAAACGCGCAGTTGTTGCTGCAGTTTTTTTTGTTCTCGATTCCGGGATACCGCTTCATGTCGGTTTCCGAAGGAAAATATGCGCCGTTTCCATTGGAGACCGTCGCGGCGAAACAATGCTTCGACACGGAACGGGACATCAGATCCGCTCCATCCTCGACAAAATATTCGCCCGGAATGAAGAAGAAGGAAAGCTCTCCCAGCCGGATCACCTGAAAATCGTGCATGGCTGTAAAACATTCCTTCCTTTTGAGTTCGATTGACATTTCCTCCAGCATAACAGCATGCCACTCAGCACCAACCCTGCGGAACGAGCCTGCATCGCGGAGAAGTTCCTCCGGCGTGCGTTCGACGACGGGGAAATTGACGCTTTTCAATATGCCGCGGATGCTGAAATCAGCGGATTTTTCTCCGCCGGCCTCAATAGATTTTTCCAAGTCGACCATGTAATCCGCTGCAATCCGGTCGGCCGCTGTATCGTTTCCGAGGCTGTGGCAGCTGATGGATGTGTTCACGTCACCGCAGGGCCCGAGCAGAAACAGCGGCATATCGGCGAGTCCGCGGTCCTTTATCATGCGGTTGGCCGCGCCCATCCAGTCGGCGGAAACCAGCTTGTGAAACGGCAGATTCATGGAAATCCCGTGGATTCCGTGATTATGCAGCAGAAGTTTGCAGGAACTGTTCCGGCGCAGAAAACGGATCCAGCGGATCGTTTCGTCTGCAGCGTTCTTTTCCGGTTCGACGCGGTTTGATCCGAGCTTTCTGGAAAGCGGCGCAGTTCCTGTTTCCATGCAGGTGATTTCCTCTTCATTGCGAATGGCTTCGGCCGCGGCTTTCATGACGGCACGCTTCCATGTGCTCTGAAATTCCGGATTCGGTTCTCCGAACCCGACAGTACAGTGAGCGCCGAGCGGCGGAGCACTGTGGGTATGTGTCGCGACAAACGCGATGCATTCCGGTCCGATATGAAACCTGCTTGATATTTCCGCGCGCATCTCCCGCGCATAAAGATCGTCGGTCGTGCATGTGTCGGTATAAACGATCATGGCGCGGCGGATGCCGTCGTTGAAGGAATAGGCACGGCAGAAAATCGGGTCGTGTACTCCGATATTGCGGCGTCCCTGGAACATTCCGTAGCCGAAAAGTTCTGCAAACAGCGGGACATCCAGCTGAATTTCGGCACATCCAAGTGAAAACATTGTTTTACTCCTGTTCGTTTCTGCTTTTAATTATACTTCAAGAGCAGTGAAATGTAAATAGATGCGGATGACTAAAACTTGACGGGAATGACACAAAACGCGTTTTTTTTGAATAAAACCGGTTGAATGAATCCGAAAAGAAATTATATTCCATGAAAAAGGAGGACACTATGTCGGAACTGAAGTATTCGCAGGATTTGGAATTCCGGGTAGTCAACAGGCGTACCGTGATCTGCATGGATAAACGTTTCAGCACTCCACGCGCATATTCCCTTGAATTCGTCAGGGCCGGAAGAATGCTGATGTTTACGCCCGAAAAGTGCCTTGATCTGAAGGCGCCGATGTCGTTCTGGATGGCTCCGGGGGAACCCTTCCGCTTTGAATGTATTCCGGATTCCCCCGTACAGTGCGAACATATCTATGCCGATTTCAACGGACCGAGGGCGGAGCGCATCAGCGCGGCGCTGCATGAGGCGTGTCCGCAGGGATGTCTTATTCCGGACTCTCCCGACAAGGTCGATGAAATTTTTCAGGAAATGGTGAGAAAATACCGTATTGACACAGTCCGGTTTCATGCGGATCTTGTCCATAAGATCGAAACGCTTATGCTTATTATTGCTGATACACTGAACAAGGCTTCTGTCGCGAAAAAAGATCCGTTCGGAATCATCCGAATGACGGAAAAGATCAATGTCGATCCCTTTGCCGATTTCGATTTTGAAGGAACAGCAGCGAAGACCGGAATTTCTTACTCCTACTTCCGCCGTCTGTTTAAAAATGTCAACGGAGTTCCCATTCATGAATACGTCAGGGAACAGCGCATGAAACTGGCCTCTGAAATGCTCCGGAACAGTCCGATGCGGATCAAGGAGATCGTATATAACTGCGGATTTGACAGTCTGACAGCCTTTTCCCACGAATTCAGACGCTGGTTCGGAATGTCGCCTCGGCAATATCGCGGAAAATCCTCGGCATCTGATAATTGACGGCTGTCTGCCAGATATCTTGTAATGCTCCCCTTTATTCATGGGTGCATTACACTGAACTGGACCCCCGAATCCCTGAAAAAAAACAGTCAACGTTTAGTACACAGCCTTTTCCTTTTTTCAGGATTTTCCGGCGTGCGCTCTTGAAAAGGACGGTTTACAGTGTATAATTCCAATTATCCCAATGGAGACTGATCAATTATGGAACTGCTGCTTGAACTTCAGCTTGACAACGGCGCGCGGACCAAGGCGCTTTCCGATGATTCCCTTGCGCTGCAGGTCGAGGATTACTGTATTTACCGCAAGGATTTTTATATCGATTCCGCCAAGGTGCTCAAGGTGCTGGGCGAGGCCGCCAAATTCGCCGGCCAGCCTGATCTGGCCCCCGACAAGAAGGGCGACCTTCCGCGCGTCCAGCGCAAGGCCACTGTCCTTGACCAGGGGAAAGCCCATGAGAACGAGGCCCGCGCAAAATCCGCTCTGCGCACCGCGGCCGTCCATATCGAACAGCTCCAGCTTCCCATGAAGCTCATCAACGCCCATTATTCGCTTGACGGCAAACTGGTCACCATTCAGTTCAGCGCCGATGGCCGCGTGGATTTCCGCGAGCTCGTCAAACAGCTTTCCTCCGCACTCAACACCCGGATCGAACTGCGCCAGATCGGCGTGCGGGATGAGGCCAGCGCCCTCGGCGGAATCGCGCCCTGCGGACGCGTCCTCTGCTGCTGTTCCTTTCTGCATGAGTTCGCCTCGATCAACGTCAAGATGGCCAAGGAGCAGGATCTTTCCCTTACGCCTTCGACGATTTCCGGCGTCTGCGGAAGGCTCAAATGCTGTCTTAAATTCGAGCATGAAGGCTATCTGGAACTGGAGGCGAAAATGCCCCGGCGCGGCGACTGCTGCGAATGCGGCGAAGGCCGCGGCCGCGTCATCGACCGCAATCTCCTCACGCAGATGGTCACGATCCAGCTGGATGAAACCGGACGTTCCGTGATCTGCCCGAGAACGGAGGTCACCGTCGTTTATCCGGAAAAGCACAAGCGCCCCTTCCAGCCACAGAACGGAGAACCTCAGCCGCCGTCCTCGGAAACTCAGGGCAGACGCTTTGACGGCCGTTCCCAGGAGCCGAGACGTTCCTTCCAGCCCCGTCCGCAGGGAGCCACGCAGCCGAAGCCGCAGAATGCTCCGCAACCGAAACCGCAGAACGTCCCGCAGCCGAAACCGCAGGA